>JAILKU010000084.1 GCA_024693505.1 Bacteroidaceae bacterium
AGGGCGCTGTCTGTATGTCCCCTTGGTTTCAGACGGGACGGACACACAGAGCCGGCTTACCGAATCTCATTACGCTTCTCGCTTACTCTTCTCGTCTCTTGTCTATTGTCTATGGAATCATGTCAATGAACGAGCGCCGCAATCGGCGCAGAAAAACATCAGGACGCCCACAGACGTCCTCTGTTTTGCGGGTGCAAAGGTACGGCGACTTTCCATAACAGCCAAATATTATCCAAACTTTTTTTGTACTTTTCCGCAAAAAAACTTTCTACACATTATTATATATAGTGTGCGCAAGCGTACACATGTAATAGTGTAGTATAAAAGCGTACGCGCATCGTATAACGCAGTGAAATTTTCATGTCTTTGCAACTTGAAAGCCAAGGCTTAAGTATAAAAATCTCATATTGGTCTCATATTAGTCAAATGCACATCTCCAATATAACCAGTGAATAGCCCCAATGTAACCAGGATGCAGCAAGGGAGCAGCTCCAATACATGTCCGGTAGACGTCCGGTACATGTCCGGTAGATGTCCGGTGTTGTACCGAACATCTACCGGACATGTAGCGAAGACATAGCGGACAAGAATAGGAGGTTCTCCGAGGTAAGACTGGGGCTAAGGTATGGGAAGAGTGGAGGTAAATATGAGATGTGTATGAGAAGTATATGAGAAATATATGAGAGGTATATGACAGTGGAGTAACTTTCATTGCCAATGAAAAAAGCGGATGCCAAAGACAATAAAAGAGGGGGGATGGACGTTATATAAAGAAAGATGGGAGAAATGGGAGAGATGGGAATTATGGGAAGAATGAGAGAATGAGAGAATGAGAGAATGAGAATGTAATATGATTAAAATAAAATAGGAAATGAGTATGATTCTAATTGAAGCAGAGCCCCTGAAGGTTGGGGAAATGGCCCTGGAGGCCGTGAGTAATGGAAACCTGGACCAGATGATGAAGCAGGTCATCACTATGGGCATTGATGCAGGCAAGAGCATCTTGCTGGCCCTGGTTATCTTTATTGTCGGGCGCTACGTCGTGAAGTTCATCAACCACATCGTGGCCCGCACGCTGGAGCGCAGGAAAGTGGATCTGACTATCCAGTCGTTCCTGAAAAGCTTCATCAACATTTTGCTGATGATTCTGCTCATCATTACGGTGGTGAGCGCACTGGGCATCAACACGACATCGTTCGCCGCACTGCTTGCCTCTGCCGGTGTAGCCGTAGGCATGGCATTGAGCGGCAACCTTCAGAACCTGGCCGGCGGACTTATCCTGCTGCTCTTCAAGCCCTATAAGGTGGGCGACTTCGTAGAGGCGCAGGGCGTGAGCGGGACGGTGAAGGCCATTCAGATCTTCCACACCATCATCACAACAACCGATAACAAGGAGGTTTTCATCCCGAATGGGGCGCTGAGCAGCGGCACCATCAAGAACTTCAGCCGCAACGAGCTGCGCCGTGTTGACCAGACCGTCAGTGTGGAATATGGTACCGACGTGGAGAAGGTGCGGCAAGCGGTCCTCGATCTGGCTAAGGCTGACAAGCGCATCCTCACTGAGCCTGAGGCCCCTGCTCCCTTCGTAGAGCTTGGCGAACTGGCCGACAGCAGTGTGAACTTCACCGTCCGCCTGTGGGTAAAGACGGCAGACTACTGGGGTGTATGGTTCGACATGAACCGCCACGTCTATGAGGAGTTCAACCGTCGCGGCATCGGATTCCCATTCCCGCAGATTCAGGTACACCAGTCCTGAGGAAAGAGAAAGAGGATGTGTCAAGTTTTTTGGCACATCCTCTTTGTTTATCCCACATATTTCCTTGTCAAGCCTTAGAGGGGATAGTCCTCGAAGGCATACAGGACGGTAGAGAGATAGCGCTCGCCTGTGTCAGGCAGGAGGACAACGATTCGCTTGTCTTTATTCTCCGGCCTCAGAGCGATCTGCGAGGCGGCGTAGGCTGCAGCACCGGCCGAGATGCCTACGAGAAGACCTTCCTTCTGCCCCAGCTCGCGACCCGTCCTAATCGCATCATCGTTCTCCACGTCGAATACCTCATCGATTACCGAAGCGTCGTATGTCTTAGGTATGAAACCTGCACCGATGCCCTGTATCTTATGCGGTCCGCTCGGTCCGCCATTCAGCACCGGGGACGACTTAGGTTCTACGGCAATCACCTTCACACCGGGGTTCTGTTCCTTCAGATATTTGCCGACGCCCGATATGGTGCCGCCCGTACCTACTCCGGCCACGAAGATATCCACCTGACCCTCGGTCTGCTCCCAAATCTCCTTGCCTGTAGTAGCGTAGTGCTTGGCGGGATTGGCAGGGTTCTCAAACTGCTGAAGTATAACTGCTCCAGGCGTGCTGTCCCGCAAAGCCTCTGCTTCCCGTATTGCGCCGGGCATGCCGTCCTTACCGGGAGTGAGTCGCACTTCTGCATCATAGGCCTTCACCAGGTTACGACGTTCCACGCTCATCGTGTCGGGCATTGTCAAGATGAGTTTATAACCCTTCACCGCACTCACCAGGGCCAGTCCGACGCCAGTATTGCCACTCGTAGGCTCTATGATGGTTGCACCAGGCTTCAGGATTCCGCGCTGTTCTGCATCCTCAATCATAGCCAAAGCGATACGGTCCTTCACGCTCCCGCCCGGATTGAAATACTCTACTTTTGCCACAATGGGAGTTTTTATTCCCTTCGACTCTGAATACTTGTTGAGCTCCAGAAGCGGCGTATTGCCGATAAGCTCTGTTAACTGTTTTGCAATCTTTGTCATATCTTTTTTACTTAAATGTTATTTTATTGTTTGACCTTTGGAACTTCGTCGAGCCTGCTCTCGCTTGGGATAACTGATGCAAGCATCGTTTTCCTCTCGCTTACTCGCAGCCTTGACCTTCGGTCGAGCCTGCTCTCGCTTGGGATAACTGATGCAAGCATCGTTCTCCTCTCGCTTACTCGCAGCCTTGACCTTTAGACCTTCGTCGAGTTTTTTTAACTTTCATATCTTCTCCAAAGCCTGACTCAAATCGTCCAGGATGTCATCTATATGTTCAGTGCCTATGCTCAGCCGGATGGTTGCAGGCGTAATGTGCTGTTCAGCCAGTTCCTCAGGAGAAAGCTGAGAGTGGGTGGTTGTATAAGGGTGTATAACCAGACTCTTCACATCGGCTACATTAGCCAGCAGAGAGAATATCTTCAGGGCATCAATGAAGCGCCAGGCCTCCTCTTGTCCACCCTTTATCTCGAAGGTAAATATGCTGCCCGCTCCTTTCGGGAAGTATTTCTTGTAGAGTGCATGATCGGGATGGCTCTCCAGTGCCGGATGATTCACCCGGGCTACCTTTGGATGCTTGGAGAGGAAGTCAACGACCTTGAGGGCATTCTCGACATGTCTTTCTACTCTGAGTGACAAGGTCTCTACACCCTGTAAAAGAATCCAGGCATTAAAGGGAGAGATTGCAGCTCCTGTATCCCGCAGGATGACCGCACGGATACGCGTCACAAAAGCTGCGGGACCGGCTACATCAGCAAAGACGGCACCATGATAAGAGGGGTCGGGCTTACCCAAGGTCGGGAACTTATCGGCATTGGCTTTCCAGTCGAACCTACCTCCATCCACGATGACTCCGCCCAAAGAGGAGCCATGCCCGCCAAGGAACTTTGTGGCCGAATGGAATACAATGTCTGCGCCATGCTCCAGGGGACGGATCACATAGGGCGTACCGAAAGTATTATCTACGATCAATGGTATGTTATGCCGGTGAGCCACCTCTGCTACTCCCTCTATGTCAAGTACATCACTGTTCGGGTTACCAAATGTCTCTGCATAGATAGCTTTGGTGTTAGGACGTATCGCCTTCTCCAAAGCCTGCAGGTCGTTCACCTTGACGATTGTATTCTGGATACCCTGAGTAGAGAGCGTATGCGTAATCAAGTTATACGACCCGCCGTACAGATTATCTGCTGCCACGATATGGTCTCCTGCCTGAACTATGTTCTGAATGGCGTAGGTGGCAGCTGCAGCTCCACTTGCTACAGCAAGTCCTGCAACTCCACCCTCAAGTGCAGCTACCCTATCTTCGAAAACGCCCTGAGTAGAGTTCGTCAACCGCCCGTAGATGTTCCCCGGATCTCTCAGTCCGAATCTGTCTGCCGCATGTTGCGAGTTATGGAACACATAACTTGTAGTCTGATAAATAGGCACTGCCCTTGAGTCGGTTGTCGGGTCTGCCTGTTCTTGGCCTACATGAAGCTGTAGTGTCTCGAAATGTAGTTTCTTCTGTGACATAATCTTTTTCTTTTATGTTAATAATATGTGTCTTATCTCTTCATCATACTTGAACCTTTGGACTCTTTTTCGTCCTTTTGACGGTGCAAAGGTACGGCTATTTGGATATATTCTCCAAATTATTTGCATACTTCGGAAGATATACCTAATTTTGCGCCGGAAATAGATGAATATTCCGAAAGGAGCTCCTTTTGCCTTGCCTGGAAGAATATTATTCCAAACCAGTAGGATAATTCCTTAAAAATGAGCTGAATATGGATAAGTTGGATAAGACAGATATGCAGATTCTGCGTACGTTGCAGAAGAATGCCAAACTCACAACCAAAGAATTGGCTGATGCAGTTAACCTTACTCCTACACCCGTCTTCGAACGTCAGAAACGTCTGGAAAGACAGGGCTTCATCAAGAAGTATGTTGCAGTTCTCGACCCTGAGAAACTTGATCGAGGACTGCAGGTATTCGTGAAGGTTAAACTGAAGCAGATTAATCATGAAATAGCTGATGCCTTTACCCGCCGCATCCTGAGAATCCCAGAGGTGACGGAATGCTATAACATATCTGGTGCATACGATTACTTGCTGAAGGTTCGTGCGGCTGATATGCGCGAGTATCAGGAGTTTATACTGAACAAGTTAGGTGTCATAGAGAGCCTGGCTTCACTGGAAAGTACTTTCGTCATGAGCGAGGTGAAGCAGACCTATGGTATCGATATCTGAGAGAGCGTTTCTTCTCCACCGCACATCTGCCCCTGAGGCTTTCTATTCCACCCTTGCGCCTTACATTATGAGGTTCAAGATGAAGCGGGTGCCCTTTGTGAACTCAGGGTCGATGATGATATCGCCGTTCATCTTGAGAGCCATTTGACGACAGATGGCCAGGCCTAAGCCGTCTCCCTCGGTAAGGTCGCGTACGTCGAGGAAAGGCTTGAAGACATCCTCGCGTTTCTCCTCGGGGATAAAGGAACCGGTATTGGAAACGAGGAACTGACACTTATGGGCACTGCGTTTCTTGAATTCCAGTTTGATGTGACCTTCATCGGGAGTATAGAAGGTTGCATTCTCGAGCAGGTGGAGCAGAATGTGCGAGACATACTCGCGGTTAATGGGCAGGCTCGTCTTGGGAACCTCCATGACAAGCGAGATGCCGCTCCTCACCTTGTCGCGCACTTGGCCGACAAGCTCTTCGCAGAAGGGCTGCAAAGCTGTTTCCTCTGTCTCCACTTTCTCCTCGACAGCCGTCTCCAGGCGCGAGAGTGTCTGGATGTGCTCCGAGAAGTCAAGCAGAGCCTTCACCTCGGGCTTCTGCTCTCCGAGTTTCTTCAGGTTAGGCGTCAGCTGAGCAGCAATGTTGCTGATGAACTGAGCCTTCAACGCATTACTCTCATTTGCCAGGCGAATTGTCTTCTTCTGCTTACGGGTCAGGATGATGAAGCGCAGCAGGATGAGGGCTCCGGCGACCAGAACGGCTGCCAGGGCAGCGAGCAGGAGACCGAGACCTATAATTATACGGTTACGTGACTTCAGAGAGCTGTCGCGATCCTCGATTGCGGCCTGTTTCTCCTCAATCTGCTGGTTGAGGGCACCGACCTCGTCGGCACGCTTCAGATCGGCTACGGAATCCTTCCAGGCAATGTAGTTTGTATAGGCCTGAGCCACCAGATTGGCACTACCCGACCGCCGTCCATTGTCGATGAGTGTGCGATAGACCTCATCGACCTTACCGTACTCCTTCGAGCCTGTCAATCGTCCCACCATCTCCTTGAAGACGGCGTTGCCCTTCTCGTTCTGTCCGCTGGTGTAGTAGAACAGGGCCTTCGTATAGAGCAGGTCGTTCTGTATCTGCTCCTCGCCGCTGGCAGCCGCCTGTTTCTCCATCAGGCCCAGCTGCTCCTGCGCGTTGGCAGTCTTGCGCAGTTTCATGTATATCTGCATGCGCTCCTTCGTTACCAGGTAATGCAGGCCGCTTGCGTTGTCTGTCTGTGCAGAGATGATGCTTTGGTCGATGCGTCTCAGCAAGTCGAAGGCTTCCTTGTAGTAGTTTTCCTTGTAGTAGAGTGCCGTGCCTTTTACACCACACTGGACGCCTTGTTTGAGCTGTCCCTTGCTGACATAGTCCTCGTAGGCCCGAATGTAGGAAGAACGAGCCAGCGCGATGTTGTTTGACTCACTTGCGGCCTCAGCCCGTTGTTGCAGGCTGCTTTTGGCCTCTGGCTGAGCAGCCTTGGCCTTGTCTTCTGCGTTGGCTGTGACGCAGGATAGGCAAATACACAGAAATGCCATCCAAAAAATTCTCTTCATCTTAACTATCAACATTAAGTTACACCAATTCTTTTGCAAAAATACGAATAAGTGAGAACAATACAAAGGAAAAAACAAAAATTTTCCTTCTATTGTCGAACGAAAGCACTTCGGCTGCACGTCCGGGGTGCGAAACATGCAGCGGTGTGGGGCATCAAAACTCCGTTACACCGATATCTTTGCGCGTCGCATCGAGCGCTTTGCGGAATTTGTCCGTCAGTCGGCGGTACTTCGGGTCGTCTATCAAGTTTTTCAGCTCGTTGGGGTCGGTCTGAAGGTCGAAAAACTCCTCATAGGAGGGTTTGTTGCCCGTCTCGTCGTAGAAATGGATGAATTTGTATCGTTTGTCGAAGATACCGTCGTGACGCATCACGTTATGTTCGGGTGTATGGTCGTAGAAATGGTAATAGAGCGTCTTCCGCCACCTTCTCGGCTCCCGACCTTCCCTACGCAGGACGGGCAGGATGGATCGTCCGTACATGTTTTCGGGCTGCGGGACGCCCGCGATGTCGAGAAACGTGGGACCGAAGTCAAGATTCTGCACCAGCGCGTCTGAAGTCAGGCCGCCCTTGCCACCCGGGACGTAAATGATGAGCGGTGTGCGGAAGGATTCCTCATACATGAAGCGTTTGTCGAACCATCCGTGCTCGCCCATGTAGAAACCCTGGTCGGAGGTATAGACTATCAGGGTGTTATCCATCAGATGGTTGGATTCCAGATAGTCCAACAGGCGTCCGACGGAATCATCCACGGATTTTATGACTCTCACGTAGTCTTTGATGTAACGCTGGAACTTCCACCTGACAAACTCGTCGTGTGTCATGCTCTCACTGGCGCGCAGGAAGGCCTCATTCTTCCTGTCGTAGGCCGCAATCCACGCCCGGCGTTCGTCCTGCGTGAAGTTTGAGAGTGAGCCTTTCCAGTTTTTGAACCTGTCGCAGTCGTAGAGCGTGCTGTCGTATCCGTAGACTTTCAGATCGTAGATCATGGACATGTCGCTGTCTATCCGCATGCGCTGATCTCTCGCGGCGGCGCCTCGGCTGTCGTAGTCGTCGTAGAAGGTTTCGGGCAGGGGGAAGTCCACATCCTCGTAGAGGTCCAGATATTTCATCGGCGGAAGCCACGGACGGTGCGGAGCCTTGTGATGGACGTAGAGCAGGAAGGGCCGATTCTTGTCGCGCTTCTCCATGAAGTCGATGGCGTAGTCCGCTATGAGCTCAGTGGCATAGCCCTTCTGGCGGAGGTAGCGACCCTGCGTGTCCGGCGTCTTGAACCTCGGGTTGTAGTACTCACCCTGGTTGCTCAGCACACGGTAGTCATCGAAGCCCCTGGGTTCGCAGCGCATGTGCCATTTGCCTATCATGGCGGTTTGGTATCCGCTGGCCTGGAGGAGTTCGGGAATAAAGGTGATGGTGGTGTCGATGGCGTTGTCGAGCATGGTCTGACCGTTCTGGTGACTGTACAATCCTGTCATGAGGCATGCCCTGCTCGGGGTGGAGAGTGAATTCTCCACGTAGGCTCGGTCAAAGCGTATGCCCATTCGGGCCAACCGGTCGATATTGGGTGTAGGTGCGAGGCGCGAGAGGGGATGCTGGTAGGCGCTTATGGTCTGGAACGAGTGGTCGTCGCACATGATGTACACGATGTTCATCTGCTTTGGCCGGTCAGCGTGTATGCCGGCCGGGATGCAGACCGTCAGGGCGGAGCCGATGGCCACGCCGGACGTGCAGGAGAGCATTTGTTTGCCGAGGTTTTGTTTACTTTTCATGCAGTGAAGGTTGTTTTACGGGTACAAAGATACAAAATCCCGGCCGTCGAGCCAAATTTATCCGGTTTTTTTCAGGCTGGAAGGGTTTCGGAACTCACTTCGGAGCGCGATTTTCACAATTTTTTGCCGATGTACCTAAGAAATTTGGAAAATTTCGTTGTAAGTTCCGGTTTTTTTCTGTATCTTTGTGCCCAGATATATAAATACATAAATGTACAATACTTATATATATATGGAGAGAAGAAAATCCGGCCAGCCGACCCGACAACGGGAGACAATGAACAGAAAATATGAAAAGTATACATTATATATATATAATATGAGAAGACTACAGACAAAGTGTGTCTGCCTGCTGCTGACATTGGCCACGCTGGCCGTCCCGCAGGCCCTACACGCCGACACGGAATGGAAGGTGGAGAGCACAACTGAGGGAACAAAGACGACATTTAAGGTCACCAGGAGCGGAGACGTGTCAAAAACTGTCGATGTTTACTATCGTACGATCAGTCTCTCAGCAATGGCGGTCTACAACTACCAGGCAAGGAGCGGAAAGTGGCAGTTTACGCCCGGAGAGACATCCAAATCCGTCACAGTGACCGAGCTGACGGCAAGTTATGATGCGTTTAAGTACCAAGTGGGCACAAAACGCAGATACGGATTCGAAGTGACGGACTGGGAGGGCGTAAGGCTGGCCTACTGCGAACGCGCTATGAGCACAGGGTCGGCAATACCGGCTGATGCATTCAACGAAAAGCACGTAGACGTCATAACTTCGCAGGTAACTGTGACGGATGGAGGCTATGAGCAGGGATATCACGCCGTGAACCTGAACAAATTCTTCACAGCGGACGGACAACGCGACTACTATACGTACACTGGGGCCGAAGTATGCATGACCGTGAGCATGAACGTGTCGGAAAAGAACGATGGATACCAATATATCGCCGTCATGGTGAACAATACCGACGGATACGACATGAATGCGGGCAGCGGAAAGCCATACAACACAGATGCCACTGTAGGATACATCAGTATGAGGGCAAGCTACATGGCCGGGTTCGGTCACAACCCGGGAAGTCAGTCAGGCTCCGCGGCCAGCTATTCATTCCCGGTGAGAGATCCGAAAGGCAACATAACCGGAGGAGTCGAAAAGCCATGGAGTTCACTGGGAAATTCAGTCGGGAAGCTATATACTCAGTTCTTTAAGGACGGCTACGAAGCCAGCGACGGCAGAATCCTCCTTCCCACGGACATCAGTACGCTCGGCCTGCGCTTCGACGCCAGCGGGAACAACGGCGACACGTGGTATGCAGCCAATGTCAAGGCGAACCTGCAAGCCTGCGAAGGCAGCGTACCCAAAAGCTTCGGGCAGGGACACATGGACGTGTCCGGCGGACCATATTACGCCGGGTGCAAGGTATACATTTCGCTCCCGTTCAGAGAAATAGTGACGGTGAATGGCACGCCGAGCATCCAGACAACCTGGGGTACGATGGAGTATATGGACGGTGCGGGCTCGAACGTGCTCACTTTCTGCGGAGAAATAGTCGGCGATGTGGGCAGCGAGCTCAGTGTCACCAAAATAGAGGGAGACATCGCGGATTTGGCAGGCAACAAACTGAGCGGAAGCACAGCCTGCCATTCCAGCTTAAAGATTGAACAAAAGAACTGGGAAGGCAGCGGAACCAGCGAACATCCCTATCGCATAAAGAAGCAAGGGGAACTCGAACGGCTTGCCAGTCGTGTGAACGGAGGAGAGACATTTGCCAACACATTCTTCATAATGACTGAAGATATCAGGTACACTGCCCAGGAAGCATGGAACGATTGCTTTGTGAATGGAGAAGAATCAGGCATAGTCAACCTGCCACAGGATGTAAACAACCATACTCCCATAGGAGATTATTATTATGCGTTCAGTGGAAACTTCGACGGGAAGGGCCACGTCATCAGCGGCATAAGGATTGTGAAAATATTGAATGGTACGATAGGCAAATACAATGGATTATTCGGAAACGTTTCGGGCGGGGTGATAAGTAACATCACGTTTGAGGATGCCTGCATATACAGCGCTGATTATACCGGCAGTATAGTAGGAAGAATTACAGACGGCGGAACAGTAAGCGGATGCCGCGTAAAAGAAAATGTGGTCATCATAAATACAAACGGGGGAGCGTGCTATGGCGGGATAGTCGGGCTTTGTAGGAGCGGCTGTAAAATAGAAGACTGCATAAGCAGCGTAAAAGACGGACACTTAAGTGGCTATGGCAAGGAAGGTAGAAATTGGGGAAACATAGTAGGATATATAGACGATTTTAACAGCTTGAGCAGAAACTACTACTTTGACACAAACTACGGAGGCGGCGCAGATGGAATAGACAAAGACGGTGCACGCCGCGTGCAGAGGATTAGTCTCGCCCAGGGTATCTCGGCAAGCGGGGAGAGCGTTGTGGTAGATGGCATCAGGCGGTACGCATGCGGCACGGAAATTATGCTCGACTACGCCGCTCCCGAGGGATACAGCGCGGAATTTATTGTAGATGGCCAGGCGATAGAGGGCACAAAATTCACGATGCCGAGGAAGGACATAGCGGTGACGGTAAACGTGACGAAGAATGTATTGGAACTTGCGGACGACGGAGAAAACGCCGCGAAGATAGAGTCCGCAGCATCGAGCGGTAAGGTATATGAAATCGCGCTCAGCGGTCGCACCATCTTCAAGGACGGGTGCTGGAACACGCTCTGCCTGCCCTTCTCACTCAGTAAATCGGACATAATGGGCAGCCCGCTTGCCGGATGCACACTGATGGAACTGGACGCTGCGGGCTCAGCGCTCGACGCAACGGGCATACTGACGCTGAAATTCGACCCAGCCGACCATATAGAGGCAGGAAAGCCCTACATCATCCAGTGGAGCAAGGCAGCTGACTACACGACGGACGGCACGCACGACGTACAGAGTCCCCGCTTCGAGGGTGTCACGGTAAGCACTGCGCAGGCAGGCGAGGTAACCTTCACAGGCGGAAGCTTCGCGGGCAGCTTTTCGTCCCATGCATGCAGCGAGGGTGACGCAAGCCGGATGGTCATCCTTGGTCCCGACAACATGCTGGGCTATGTCTCCGCGGGCAGCACGCTGCATAGCTTCCGCGCACACTTCGAATTTCCGGCCGGAGGAGCCAATATCAAGGCATATCAGCTCGACTTCGGAGGCGGCGAGACCAGTATCGTCAGGACAATGGAACGCAGCGCGGACAGCCGGTGCGAATGGTACGACATCAGCGGACGCCGCCTGGACGGCGAACCAAATGTCAAGGGAATTTACATCCGCGGCGGACAAAAGGTGGTCATAAACTGAAGAAAATGGCACGCTGGACGCGCAGCGTATGCAAAAACAGAAGGTAATGGACACGCCGGACGCGCAGCGTAGGCAGAAACTGAAGAAAATGGTCGCGCCGGACGCGCAGCGTGACAGAATACAGAGATAAGTCGGGACGCAGGATGCGCAGGATGCCTTCCGACGCAAGAGAATAACAAGGGCAAAATGGACTCAGCCTGAGAAAAAACCCGAATAATTAACCAAACTACATAAAAAGACATAACAATAGATGACAAAACTAAGCATAAAATTCATCCTGTGTGCCATATGTCTGATGATATCGGGCACGCTGCCCGCCCGGAAGCAGTGGACCGTGGCGCAGGCATGGAAGTGGCAGGCGCAGATGGGCGAGATACGCGGGTTTAACCAGCCGGAGCTCGCGTATCCTGGCATGCTGCGCAAACAGATACTCAGAAAGGCTGCGGAGCTTGGCCTCAACAGCGTGAGGAGCTGGGTGTCCGGCGGCACAGTGGAGGAACAGATCGCCTTCATCAGAAAGTATGCGGAGGATTGCGACCGATATGGGCTGACATATTCGCCCGTGCTGAGCTTTTACGACCAGTATTACCGCGACAAGAGCCTCACTGAGGACGTAGCGTTGCAGAAGACCGAAGCATTCATCTACGCTGTGGTCTCAGCGTTCGCAAAGGACCGGCGCATTGCGATGTGGGACATCTGGAACGAACCTTCGACGGCAGTCAACGACGAGACTTTGCGCCAGATGGACTGGCTGGAGAAGATGTTAGGCTACGCTCGGCGCGCAGACCCCGTGCAACCCGTCACAGCCTCGATCATCTGGGAGGGAGGCGAGTATGATACGACGAATGTTGTGTTCGCCCGGCGCATGGAGATCGAAAGAATGATGGACATTCACAACATCCACAACTACAGGTTCCTGGAAGCTGAGCACTGGAAGCCCGCTGAGGTCATAGCGTACGTAAAAGCGATGGACGGAAGGCCCGTGGTGAGCTCAGAGTGCCTGGCGCGGACCGTCAGCGGGGGCCTGACGCGCACATTGAAGCTATTTGCCAGGGAACATGTGAACTTCTACCTGTGGGGTATGTTCCTCACCGACAATAAGAACTGGTCCGTCCAGTGGGGCAGGTCAACCTACGAACCGTATGAGCCAATCTTCCACGATTTGCTTTACTCCGACGGCACGCCTTACGATGCCCGGGAGCTCAGCGGACTCCGCAACTTCCGCTTCGAGGCACGCGACGAGCAAATCTATCCCCCACTCGCCCAGACAGAGCGCTGGCCGGCCGAGCGGGCTTGGAAATGGGTGGCGTCGGGGCCCATACTGGGCGTCCAGCAGAACCTCAGACAGGGGAATTTCGCAAAGGCTGCGAACAGCGTGAGGGTCAATCTCAGCTTCGAAGACTTCGCAGCGGACGAAGCAGGCTTCCTGCAGCGCTTCGAGAAGGAGCTGGAGGACGCAGCGCGACAGGGCATGACAGTCCTACCGGTGCTGGTGAGCGATGAGGACATCAAGGCGGCCGACAGGGCGGAGATTCCGCAGGCCGCGTTCCTCAGAACCTACGACAATGACTTCGCCGAGAACGGAGACGGATACCAGACAACGCCCTTCAGGCACGCCGGACAGGGAGTATCCGGAAAATCCGGAATATCCGGAAAGGCCGGGAAGGCAGGCTCCGGAAAATCCGGAAGTTCCGGAAAGTCCGGGAAGAATGCCTCCGGAAAATCCGGAAGTTCCGGAAACTCCGGGAGCTCCGGGAAGCCAAACCTCATCGAGGATGCTCAGGCCGGGAATCCATTCTATGGCACCGACTTTGCACCATCCCTCCGCATTCCGCGCAGCGTAGCCGCCGACTTCGCGCAGCAGCGAGCCACCAGGAACATCATGGCCTATGTCAACGTCATCCTGAGACGCTACTACATCGACAGCCGCATCGCAGGCTGGGAGCTCTACCACCATCCGGGCAGCGGACACGTCAGCGAGGCGCAGGCCTCATGCTGGGTGTCCCAGCTGTTCGACCTCGCGCGTTACATCAGTCCCACGCAGCCCTGCTTCATGACCCCGCTGGTGAGTGTGAGAGGCATTCCGCCCGGCGTGGACTACCGCGCGGAACTGATACACGGGCGGCGCGCCGGATGGAACCGACTGATGTACGCAGGAGCCAGCACGCCCGCGCTGACGTACAAGATATGGGCGTTGTCGGACATCACGGCCTTCTCGTCTGCCATGAAATCGGCGGAGACAGGCTGGCTGGTCAGCATTTGTTACCGTTTCGGCCGGCCGATATGGTGCACGGACTGGCAGGCGCCCGACCTCAACGAGGCGAAGGCCACGCTGGACATCTTTTCGCGCTCGCACGTATACTGGTACACGGACGCTGCGCTCCCGGCGGACCTGCTGACGGGCTTCAGGTTCCGCCCCATCAACACAGACCGTGACTCGGCGCAGCTCGTGCCGTAGTCTGCGCGCTCGGCATGCCAAACATCCGGAGGCAGAACGTCCGCCGGACAGACAGAGAACCTATATATATAATAATGTATAAAAACCACAAAGCATTATGAACATCAGACAGAGATGGATAGCCAGCGAGGGCAGATACGACAACAACGCGATGTATCAGCGATGCGGGAGAAGCGGCGTGCTCCTCCCCAAGGTGAGTCTGGGATTCTGGCAGAATTTCGGAGCCAATGATCCCTATGAGAGAAGTCGGCTGATCGCCCAGTATGCCTTTGATCATGGCGTAACACACTTCGATTTGGCCAATAACTACGGACCTCCGTATGGTAGTGCCGAAGAAACCATGGGCAGACTTATGGATGACGACCTGCGACCGTACCGCGACGAGCTTTTTATCAGCTCCAAAGCCGGGTATGACATGTGGCCGGGCCCGTATGGTAACTGGGGATCGCGGAAGTACCTCATGCGGAGCGTGGAGCAGAGCCTCCGACGCATGAAGTTGGACTACCTGGACCTATTTTATAGCCATCGACTGGACGCAGAGACTCCGCTGGAGGAGACACTTGAGGCACTGGTGGATATAGTTAGGCAAGGCAAGGCGCTCTACGTTGGTATTTCCAACTGGCCTTTGGAACAATTGGCATTCGGGTATGCCTACCTACGGGCGAGGGACGTACCGCTGCTCATCTATCAGGGCCGACTCAACCTGTTGGACAGGAAGCCTGTGGAGACAGGCATCCTAAAGTTCTGCCGCGAGAAGGGCATTGGGTTCATAGCGTTCTCACCGCTGGCGCAAGGTTTGCTCACTGACCGCTATGTGGACGGAATATCGCCTGATTCACGCATGGCCCGGGCGGGCAGCCTGACCAAAGACAGGCTGACACCGGAAGTGCTGGACGCGGTGCGTGACCTCCAACGCCAGGCAAAGGCAAAGGGCAGGAGCACAGCCGAGGAAGCGCTGCGCTGGGTACTGGACCAGGAGGGCGTCACCTCCGTATTGGTAGGCGCAAGTAGCGTCGCTCAGCTCGCAGACGACCTGAAGTGCGTCGAAGTTTGACAGGCTGGGCGCGCAGCGGACCGGTAAACGCTGGAAGATAGAAAGACTGTGCATGTAGTATTAGCGAATATGATGGTTAGCGAAAACGCCGTGAGGCGGATATAACCAATTTTGTTTTGTGAATCCCTCGCAATATAGCGAGGAAGCAAATTTTTTTCATAGCAAAAGACGCCGTGAGGCGTCAGTCTGAGAATTTAATCATTGTACCAAAGCATTAGTGCTTTGAGTACTTATTAGAACGAGAGAACACCCTCGCCGTGAGGCGGGGGTTTCTTGTATCTGCTGAGGGCAACTCCGCTGCGCAGGCAGCGTCTGTTGTGCAGGGAGAATATAGGTTCGCTGCGCAGGCAGCGTCTGAGCTGCATAAACAAAAGACCCTCGCCGGGCGGCGAGGGTCTGCAGTTTCAAGTGAACCATCACAGAAAACTGAGAAAGTATTCGTGGATGCGCGTGTCGTCAGTCAGCTCGGGATGAAAGGCTGTTGCGAGTTGGCGGTTCTGACGCACGGCGGTTATCCGGCCTTCATGAGTGGCAAGCACATGCACGTCGGCTGAGCGCACAGCGTTCACGTATGGGGCACGGATGAAGGTCATCGGGACGTCCTGCCCTACCCCATCCACCGCGCCGATGGTATGAAAACTCGCGATTTGTCGGCCGTATGCATTGCGATGCACGTCCACATCGAGCGTAGCTAACCCGTCACGGGGTGTACCGTCCTCATCCCGGGCGAGCAGGATGAGTCCTGCGCATGTGCCGAAGACAGGCAGGCCGTCCAGGATGGCTGTCCGCACCGGTTGGAGCAGATCCAGCGCGCGCAGCAGAGTGAGCTGCGAGGTGGATTCGCCACCCGGGATGACCAGCGCATCCTTCGGCATGAGCCAGTCGGACAGGCTGCGCACGTAGTGTGTCTCTGCACCCAGGCGGTTGAGCATCGCTGCGTGCTCGGCGAAGGCGCCCTGCAGGGCAAGTATGGCTATCCGCTTCATAGACACCTCATTTTAAACGCCGCGCTCGGCCATCAGGAGCGCTATCTCCTGCGGGTTGATGCCCACCATGGCCTCTCCGAGGTCAGTGCTCAGATCGGCGAGCATTTTTGCGTCGGAAAAGTTCGCCACGGCCTGGACGATGGCGCGCGCACGCTTCGCGGGATTCCCGCTCTTGAAGATTCCGCTGCCGACGAACACGCCGTCCGCGCCGAGCATCATCATCAGCGCTGCATCGGCCGGAGTGGCCACGCCGCCTGCCGCAAAGTTCACGACGGGAAGCCGGCCATGCGTCCGGACATAGTGCACCAGCTCCAGTGGAGCCTGCAAATTCTTCGCAGCGTCGTAAACCTCGTCCGGCGAGAGGGAGGCTACGCGCCGGATGTCGCTCATCATCTGGCGCATGTGGGACACTGCCTGCGCCACGTCCCCGGTTCCGGCCTCACCCTTGGTGCGAATCATCGTAGCGCCCTCGCCGATGCGGCGCAGTGCCTCGCCAAGGTTCCGGGCGCCGCATACGAAGGGCACGGCGAAGGAGGCTTTGTCGATATGATGCACGTTATCGGCCGGAGTGAGGACCTCCGACTCGTCAATGTAGTCAATGTCTATCGCCTCGAGGATGGCTGCCTCCGCAGTGTGCCCGATGCGGCACTTGGCCATGACGGGAATGCTCACAGCCTCCTGAATACCGCGGATCATTGCGGGGTCGCTCATCCGGGCGACACCTCCGGCGGCACGTATATCGGCCGGAATCCGCTCCAGCGCCATAACAGCGCAAGCACCTGCGTCCTCTGCGATCCGAGCCTGCTCGGGACTCGTCACATCCATAATCACTCCGCCCTTCAGCATCTGAGCCAACTGGCGGTTTAAGTCTACTCTGTTCTCAGTCATAATATCTATTTGAATTAAATGGTCTACTGCGTGCGCAGGCAAGGTAAATACTGGAAGCATTAGCTCCACTGCGCGCGCAGTCAATGTAAATTCTGGAATTATAAGCTCCACTGCGCGTCCAGTCACCGTTTCTTCCGGAACTTTGTGGGAGTCTGCGCGAACTGCTTGCGGAAAAACTTGGTGAAGTGGGCCTGGCTGCTGAAATTCAGACGGCTTGCCACCTCTTGTACGGTCAGCTGCGTGGATTGCAGAAGCTTCGCTGCCTCACTTGCGATACGCTCGTCTATAATGGCTTTCGGAGAATGGCCGACATTACGTCGGGTGACCTGGGCAAGATACCCTGCTGCGACGTTCAGACGGTCCGCATAGAAGAAAACATCGCTATTTGTTCGGAAATGTAGCTCCAATTGGCGCAAAAACTGCTGAAATAACTCACTACTTCGGCTCCGCAGCCCGCCCGGTGTGTCTGAATGCGCGGCGAGCCACTGATGCGCCCTGCGCAGAGCTTCTTCCGCCGGCAGGGATTGGTCCAAAAAGTACGCAGCGGCCGAAGCGATCGTGTTAGCTTCGCCGTGTGTCTGGAATTCCGAGGAAGGAATGATCATTGTACACAAGGGCGCGAGCCCGGCGTTAATCTCACCTGCCAAAGATGCGGGCACAAGACGCTCACCCTTCGCAGATTTCATGATTGGCACGTACACAACGTGCCCAGGCTTGTATTTCATCAGCATATCTATGATCACCTGCAAGGTTTCCGGTGTCCGTATCATGCCGATCTTGACCGTCCGGGGCTCCACGTCGTTCATGATCGCCTCAATCTGTCCCTGCACTACGTGGGCAGGCAAGTCGTAGAACTCCTGTATGCCCAAGGTATTCTGGATAGTGAGCGACGTAATGGCCGAAACGGCATAGCCTCCGAGCGCAGAGATCGTGCGGATGTCAGCCTGGACGCCCGAAACGCCCGCAGGGTCCGAGCCTGTTATCGTCAATATGGGTTTATTGTTCAGCATTTCGGCTGCAAAGGAACATTATTTTCACGACATGCAGAAATTTATCTTCGAAAATGACAAACTATTCTCTGAAAAGTATAAATATGAGTCAGGACTTCAACACACTTTTCAGGAAAAACGTGTAGCGGAAGATAATTTCAGCAGAAATGTTTGGGGGACAGAAAAATTCTTTATACATTTGCAAACGCTTTGCCAAAAGAAGAATCTTTTATGCAGTATATCTGTTTGCCCCAAGACATTTCAGCCCGCCGCCTGCCTTTCTACCTGGCAATGGAGGAATACCTGGCCCGAGAGAAGAGGACGGAGTGCGATGCATTCTTCATGTGGCAGGTAGAGCCTACGGTCATCTTCGGGCGAAATCAGCTGATAGAGAACGAGGTGAACCTGGACTACTGTCATCGGCACAGTATCGGCATGTATCGTCGCAAAAGCGGCGGCGGATGTGTCTACGCGGACAGGGGGAATGTCATGTTCTCCTACATAACCGGCGAGCAGGGCGTGAACTTTACCTATGGCCGCTACGTAAGCCTGATAGTAGGCATGCTGCAGCGCTTGGGCGTACCGGCAACGGCCAGCGGGCGGAACGATGTGCTGGTCGAAGGGCGGAAGGTGAGCGGCAACGCCTTCTATCGCCTGCCCGGCCGAAGCATAGTGCACGGCACGATGCTCTACGATACAAACATGCAGCACATGTTGGCAGCCATCACGCCCGGGGTGGAGAAACTGCAGTCGAAGGGCGTACAGAGTGTGCGTCAGCGCATAGCCCTCCTCAAAGACTACCTGGATATGGACCTGGAGTCGTTCAAACGCTTTGCCCGTAACTTCCTCTGCGGAGACGAGAAGCTGCTCCTCACGGCAAGCGACGTGAAGCGCATAGAGGAACTGGAGCAGGAATACCTGAGCCGGGAATTCATCATGGGCCGCAATCCTCGCTTCACCATAGTTTCCCGTCGCAGAATTGACGGCGTAGGTACCTTGGAGGCCCGCATGGAACTAAAGAACGGCATACTGAAGTCCGTGAACCTGGTGGGGGACTACTTCCTTGTCGGCGACTTGGACGGAGGCCTATTGGCACTGCTGCACGACGTCCCGCTTACCCGCGAAGCCTTGGATCATGTCCTCCCTGAGAGATTGGACGACATCATCCCGGGCCTGCAGCGCGAGGATTTCATCAGCCTCTTGACGGAGTCCGGGCCGCAACGGGAGATAAATTGTTAATACTTGAGATACCAAATAATATATAAAACTCTATGGAAAACAAAAGAACTTGTCTCTACGACAAACACGAAGCCCTGGGTGCCCTGATTCAGCCCTTCGGTGGTTTCGACATGCCTATTCAGTACTCAACAATCGTGGAGGAGCACAATGCAGTGCGGCATGACTGCGGTGTCTTCGACGTAAGCCACATGGGCGAAGTGCTCGTGGGCGGAAAGGATGCCGAACGCTTTGTGAACCTCATCTTCACAAACGATGTAACGGACATGCCCGAAGGTAAGATCCTCTATGGCATGATGTGCTTCCCCGATGGCGGTGTGGTGGACGATCTTCTGGTCTATAAGATGACTGAAGGACGTTTCCTGCTGGTCATCAATGCTGCCAATATCGATAAGGACTGGGCCTGGATTCAGCAACAGGCAGAAGGCTATGACGTAGTGCTGGATCACCTGAGCGACCACTATGGGCAGTTGGCGGTCCAGGGTCCGAATGCCGAGGTTGTTATGGAAGAGGTACTGGGTATTCCCTGCCGGGAACTGACGTTCTATACGTTCAAGACGCTGGGCGATGTTATTGTCAGCCGTACCGGCTATACGGGCGAGGACGGTTTCGAGATCTATGCCGAGCCTGAGTATATTCGGGAGTGCTGGGACCGTCTGATTGACTCCGGACGATGCAAGCCCTGCGGACTGGGCTGTCGCGACACGCTTCGTTTCGAGGTCGGACTGCCTCTCTATGGGGATGAGCTCTCAGCCGACATCTCGCCTGTGATGGCTGGGCTGTCTATGTTCGTGAAACTGGATAAGCCCGACTTCATCGGCCGCGAGGCGCTGGCTCGCCAAAAGGCTCAGGGTGTTAGTCGCAAGTTGGTGGGCATAGAACTGAACGACAAGGCTATCCCCCGTCATGGCTATACGGTGCTCAAGGACGGTCAGCCTATTGGTGAAGTCACTACCGGCTACCATACCATCTCTACCGACAAGAGTGTCTGCATGGCACTTATCGATGCCGGACAGGCTACGTTGGGTAACGAGGTGGAGATACAGATACGCAAGAAGACCTTCCCCGGCGTTGTATGCAAGAAGAAGTTCTACGACAAGCACTATAAGAAATAAGTATCAATCATAAATAAAAACAAGCAGAATTATGGCAAAAGTAATTGAAGGACTCCGCTACAGCGAGTCTCATGAGTATGTAAGAGTTGAGGGCAACTATGGTTATGTGGGTATCACAGACTATGCTCAGCATGCCCTGGGCAATGTGGTCTATGTAGATATGCCGGAGGTAGACGACGAGGTTACTGCCGGCGAGGAATTCGGAGCTGTAGAGAGTGTGAAGGCAGCCAGCGACCTGATCAGCCCTGTCAGTGGTACGGTTGTAGAGGTGAATGAGGCTCTCGAGGACGAACCCGACCTGGTTAACAAGGATGCTTTCGAGAATTGGATTATCAAGGTCGAGCTCTCTGATGCCAGTGAGTTGGATAACTTGATGGACGCAACTGCCTACAGCGCATACGTCGAGAAGTTATAATAGGTATATTGCGTGATAACGGGATAGCCCATATTCCGTTGTCACGCTTTCTTCTTATTTATAAACCTGTCAATCTGAGAATAATTCAATGTATAAGTATTTTCCCCATACAGAGGAAGACCTTCAGCAAATGCTGGAGAAAGTCGGTGTGAAGACACTTGATGATCTCTATGCCGACATTCCCGAGGCTGTCCGCTTTCGCCGCGAGTATAACCTGCCCGAGGCTATGAGCGAGGTGGAGCTCAGGAAACTCTTCAGCGAGGTCTCCCGTTCACTGCAGAATGCGCCGCTCACTGTCTTCGCAGGGGCGGGTATCTATGATCATTATGCACCCTCGGTAGTTCAGCACATCATCGGTCGTTCCGAGTTCCTTACCAGCTACACACCCTATCAGGCCGAGGTGTCGCAGGGCACTCTGCACTACATCTTCGAGTATCAGTCTATGATGGCCGAGCTGACGGGAATGGATGTCTCCAACGCCTCGATGTACGACGGTGCTACTGCTACGGCCGAGGCTGCCCTGATGGCTTTTGCCAGTGCGAAGAAGGCTGATACCGTACTGGTTAGCGGCACGCTGGATCCCAAGGTGCTGCGTGTCGTCGAGACCTATGCCAAGTATCATGGCATCCGTATTGAAGTAGTAGGCGTGAAGGATGGTGTTACCGACCGCGATGACCTGAGCCGTAAGCTTCAGGCTGGCGGAGTGGCCGGTGTCATCGTGCAGGCGCCTAACTATTATGGCATCGTCGAGGATTTCTCGGGTCTTGCTGATGAGATACATGCCCAGAAGGCCCTTCTCATCATCAATAGCATAGCAGCCGACCTTGCCGTACTGCGCACTCCTGCCGAATGGGGCGCAGACATTGCCGTGGGCGATGCACAGTCCCTGGGCATTCCCATGTCCTTCGGAGGTCCCGGCCTGGGATATATGTGCTGCACGGAGAAGCTTATCCGCAAGATGCCGGGCCGCATCGTGGGCCTTACCCGCGACAACCGCGGACAGCGTGCCTTCGTGTTGACCCTGCAGGCAAGAGAGCAGCATATTCGCCGCCAGAAGGCTACCTCGAACATCTGCTCCAACCAGAGCCTGATGGCCCTTTACGTGACAGTCTATATGGCACTGATGGGACCGAAGGGCCTGCGCGAGGCCGCCGAGCTCTCTTACGGCGGTGCTCACTACCTTTGCGAGCAGCTGCAGCAGACGGGCTACTTCAGCCTCACCTACGATCAGCCTTTCCTTAACGAGTTCTGCATGACCTATGACGGTGATGTTGATGCCCTTCAGGCCGAGTGTGCCGAGGAAGGCTTCATGGCAGGCGTGAAGGTGGACGGGCATACGGTTATGTTTGCCGTTACGGAGAAGCGCACCCGCGAAGAGATAGACGAATTTGTAGATACCATTAAACAGATCAGGGAGGAACAGGCATGAACAACAGACTCTATGGAAACCTAATCTTCGAGCTTTCGAAGGAGGGAAGACAAGGCTATACGCTTCCCAAGAATACCTACAGCCACAAGACGGACGAACTGCCCTGGGCATTGCGGCGCGGACAGGAAGCCCGTTTGCCCGAGTGCGACGAGCTGACGGTGATACGCCACTATACGAACCTCAGTCACGATAACTTCGGGGTCAATGACGGCTTCTACCCCTTGGGCTCTTGCACGATGAAGTACAATCCCGTTATCGACGAGGAGATAGCAGCCCTGGAGGCTTTTACGGCTCTTCATCCCCTGCAGCCAGCTGACACCTGCCAGCATGCACTGGGCCTGTACTACGCCCTGCAGCAGTCTCTGTCCGAGCTGACAGGCATGAAGGAGTTCACCCTGAATCCCTGTGCCGGTGCGCACGGCGAGCTCACTGGCCTGATGGTCATTCGTGCCTACCACGAGAGCCGGAGGGATACGGCTCGCACCAAGGTCGTCATACCCGACTCTGCCCACGGGACGAATCCCGCCTCGGCTGCGGTCTGCGGACTCGAGGTGGTCGAGGTGAAGTCCGGTCCCGACGGGCTTGTCGACGTAGCCGACCTGGCTCGTCTGATAAGCGAGCAGGGGCCGTCGATAGCCGCTATGATGATGACGAATCCCAATACGCTGGGCATCTTCGAGCACGACATCCCCGAGATAACGCGCATGGTTCATGAGTGCGGCGGACTGATGTACTACGACGGAGCCAACCTGAACCCAATGCTGGGTGTATGCCGTCCCGGCGACATGGGCTTCGATGTCATGCATGTCAATCTGCACAAGACCTTCTCCACCCCTCACGGCGGAGGCGGACCGGGCAGCGGACCCGTTGGTGTGCGCCAGGGCCTGGAATCCTTCCTGCCCACGCCCCGGGTGGTTTGTACCGGGGGCACATACTCGGTTGAGACCGGTCAGTACGAGCAGACACTCGGTTCCGTCGGTGCCTTCTTCGGTAACTTCGGCGTGATGGTTAGGGCCTACGCCTACATCCTCTCGCTCGGCAGGGAGAACGTCAAGATGGTCGGTCCCCTGGCTACGCTTAATGCCAATTACGTGAAGGAGTCCCTGCGCGATGTTTACGAGCTTCCCATCGGAGGGCTGTGCAAGCACGAGTTCGTCTTCGACGGACTGAAGGACAAGTCAACGGGTGTAACGACGATGGACGTGGCCAAGCGCCTGCTCGACTACGGCTACCATGCCCCCACCATCTACTTCCCCCTGCTCTTCCACGAGAGCCTGATGATAGAGCCCACCGAGAACGAGTCGCGCGACACACTGGACGCCTTCATCCAGGTGATGCGGAACATCGCCGAGGAAGCCAAGGCAGAACCGGACAAGGTGAAGGCTGCTCCGCTGACCACCCCCATAGGACGAGTGGACGACGTGCTGGCAGCCCGTCAGCCCGTAGTGACTTACAAGCAGATGCAGCCCCAAGCCTAAAATTTTGAATTTTGAATTTATTAATTTTGAATTTTGAATACCGATCTCATTATCATTGGTGCGGGGCCTGGAGGCTACCGCGCTGCTGAGTATGCGGCTCGCCAGGGGCTGCAGGTGGTTATCGTCGAACGCAGCGAGGTAGGCGGCACCTGCCTGAACCGAGGCTGCATACCCACGAAGGCCTATGTGCATTCCGCTACCCTGTCCGAGGCCGTTGAGCGTCGCGACCGCATCGTGGCGCAGCTTCGTGCCGGAGTGGAGCAGTTGCTCTCGGCTCCCGGCATCACCCTTCTGCGCGGCTCTGCCAGGCTGACTGGCCCCGACACAGTTGAGCTGCGCTCGACTCCCTTCACGACTCGGCAAAGCTCAAACGAGTTTGGCTCTGCTCTCGCTGCTCCAGGAGTTGAGCTGGAGGACGGAACAACCCTGGAGGCCAGCCATATCATGATTGCCACCGGCAGCCAGCCCCGTATGATTCGCGCCGAGGGCATCGATACCGACCCGCGCGTCCTGACGAGCACCAGCCTGCTCGAGCTCACCGAACTGCCGCGCCGCCTCTGCATCGTCGGGGCAGGCCTCATCGGCATGGAGATGGCTGGCGCATTCCGTCGCTTCGGCTCGGAGGTCACCGTTGTAGAATACCTCAAGGAATGCCTGCCCATGCTGGACAGCGACGTGGCCAAGCGCCTGCGTAAGCTGATGGAACGGCAGGGCATACGGTTCCAGATGAAGACGGCGGTGACGTCCGTCGCCGACATCGACGCCGATGCCATCCTCGTCGCCACCGGTCGCCGTCCCTGCACCGAGGGCCTGGGTCTCGAGACCGCCGGCATCGCCCTGAATGCAGCCGGAGCCATCCCCGTGGATGACAATATGCTGGCCGCACCGGGCATCTACGCCATCGGCGACGTCAACGGCCGTCAGCTGCTGGCGCACGCCGCCGAGATGCAAGGTCTGCATGCCGTCAATCATATCCTGGGGCGCAAGGACAGTATCCGCCTCGATGTCATGCCCTCCGCCATCTTCACCACTCCCGAGGCCGCCTGCGTAGGCCCCGGCGAGGATCAGCTGAAGGCCGACGGCATAGCCTACCGCTGCCGCAAGGCCTTCTGGCGAGCCAACGGCAAGGCGCTGTCCATGGACGAGACGGAGGGGCTGCTGAAGCTCTTCACCGACGAGAGCGGCCGCCTGCTCGGCTGCCACGCCTTCGGAGCGCACGCAGCCGATATCGTGCAGGAGGTGAGCGCCCTCATCTGCCTGGGCACGACCCTCGACCAGCTCCGGGGCATGGTCCACATCCATCCCACCCTCTCCGAGGTCCTCACTCAAGCCGCCTGGCAAGAGTAAGCAAGCAGCAGGCCGGAAGCCTTCATCAAAGTTAACGCCAACGTCAGCGATAACCCTAACGTCAACGCTAACGAAAAGCAACCCGCTGGGGAATTATGCATTGTACATTATGAATTGAACTAAATGCAAAAATGCAAAAATGCAAAAGATAGTGCTAGAGAGTATCCACGGCGCCCTTGCTTCCTATTCCTAGCGCCTTCCCACTCCTATCGTCTCCAGCTTCCCCAGCATTCCTCTCCCCTCCTCTCGGGAGGGGCTGGGGGAGGGTCTTTTCTTACGCGAGGCGGGTCTAGTAAAATTTACACCCGGGTCTGGTAAATTTACTGCCGCCTTCTGTAGAGAAGCTATGTTTGTATCATTAAGTCAAAGAACACTGGTTATATGGTAACCGACCTTTGTTGGGTATGTGGGGAAGCTCTGATGTTGTCCGGACTAAGTCGAGCCGCCGTCCACGTTTTTCTGGTGCAAAGATACGACAATCTCTTGGCGCCACTCTGCGATAAGTAACTTTACGTCGCTTTACGTCGCGATAAGTAACGATAAGTAACTTTACGTCACTTTATGTCGCTTAAGACCTCGTCTTAACTCTGGTGCAAAGGTACGACATTTATTTTGCGCGATGCGCTAAACTGCGCTAAACTGCGCTAAACTGCACGATATTGCGCGATATTGCGCTAAACTGCACTATACTGCACGATATTGCGCGATATTGCGCTAAACTGCACTAAACTGCACTAAACTGCAAAATTTTTGCATTTTTGCATTTTTGCATTTTTGCATTTGTGATTTTCGGGATATTCGCCAAATAATATATTATAATAATTACATATGGATATATATTTTTGTATTATATTAGCGGAAAATGGAAAGCTGGCATTTGCAAAAATGCAAAAATGCAAATTTGCAAACGGTTCATCGGCACAATAGGTAGATACCAGCAATCCATCCTTGTCAATGATAGCATACTAACATACTGATTATGTTATAGTTGAGACGGTAGTACGAAAAATACTTACACAAAATAGGCGAGTGCGCTTTCGACTACTTGAAAAAATATTTACATAAAAAATGCCGGATAAATGGCCAAATCGCTCAAAAATGTGTCAGAAAACATTAACTTTAAGGCCAAAAAAAGAAAGGAAATGAAGGGGAATTATCTTCTGAAGTGGAAAATAAACCATCATCAAATGAGGAAAAATATCCGCGTTTTTCGTGTTTTTCGCCCGTTTTCGGCATAAAAAAACGGGATTAATGAATAATTAATGATCGATTAATGATAATTATATGTTGAAAAAACATTAATTGCCGTTAATAAGCCATTAATTGACCTTTAATTGACTATTAATTGGCGAGTATAGTTATAGATTTTCGCCAAGCGAAAAATATTTCTGTAATTTCTTTTATTTAAAGCGGGACCTAAAGAAAAGTACTCGGAATCCATTCAACCTATGCTAGAGTTAAGGCAGAACCCATTCATTTATTTTCAGGGAAGGGCAGGCGCTGGGGTACAGCGATGCCAGCAAGGCAATTCGCGTTCACGTGGACTCTGACGACAGAGGGGTGGACGAAATGGCTACCCCCGGTGGAACACAAAAGGTGGTGATTATCAACGAGAGCGGACTCTACGCCCTCATCCTCTCCTCGTATCTGGAATTGGCGCAGAAATGCTTTTGCCGGCAGCTAAGCAGCGCGTTAGGAGTAGGAAGTAGAGTGCAAGGAGTAGAAGGGCGGGGAATGGGCTGGCGCCGTTGTCACTTTCTAGCAAAAAATTCTTTTGCATTTTTGCATTTTTGCATTTTTGCATTTTTGCATTTTGTGATTTTCAATTTGCCTTTTGCCCTGTCTGGGCGCCTTTCATCGCCTGCGATTACCCCGGGCGCTGCTCTGGGCTAAAGTGCTCATTGGCCCTTGACTTTCCCTTCGGCCGTCGACCTTTGGTTCAGGCCAAACTTTAGCGGACACCAATAATTCGTAATTGGTTGGACTTTTTCCGAAATCCATTAGGAGCCGGATACGATAATAACGCAACTGCACCCCGACTCATCGCGAGCAGGGGCGCAGTGTGTTGCTGAAAACAACATGGGTAAATATGCTAACACAATTTTGTTCTCCTGTATAGGGGGAGATATGTGAACCATCGGTAGGGGATTAATCCCCGATGGAGGAAGTCTGATAGAAATGCAGGATCTTCTGGCGGAAGAGGAAGGTGTATCTGGCCCGCGCATCGTCGCTCTGGGCACGCATCAAGGCGGTCTTAGCCTCCTGGAAGTCGGTGGCGTTGGCCTTCCCGTTCTCGTACTTCTTCTGCATCAGTTCGAAGGAGGTCTGCGCCGCGTTCAGGGCAACCTGGCTGCTCTGGCACTGGCGCTGCGAAGCCAGCGCGTTGTAGTAGGCCTGCTGAATCTCTTTGTACAGGGCCTGCCGCACCTGCTGCAGCTGCAGCTGCTGAGTGTGCACCTGCACCTTTGCCGCCCTGATACTGTTCCGCGTGGCAAGGCGATTGAAGATAGGCACGGAGAGCGAGAAGCCGAAGTACTGGTTGAAATTATCCTTCAGCTGGCGCCCGAAACCAGTGGTTTCCCAACCCGAAGTGCGGTAGTAGCTGCTGCCCAGTCCGGCGTTGAAGTAGAGCGATGGATAGAGCTGGCTGCGCGCCAGGAGGATGGACTTCTCGGCACTCTGCAGCCTGATCTGCTCGGCGGCTATCTGGGGCTTGATGCCCAGCGCCTGGGCGTAGACATCATCGGGCGTGGGTAGCAGGACGTCCCCGGAATCGTTTGTCTGCGGTTGCCGGACATCGAATCCTTCGGGGTGCTCCAGTTCCAGGAGCTGGCTCAGTTCGAGCAGGGCAAGCATGTAGCTGTTGCGCTGCTGGGTGAGGGATAGCTCGTCGCCGGCGTGAGTGGCTTTTATCTGTGCCAGGTCGGCCTCGCTGGCCTTCTGGTTCTGGAAGAGGAGGTCCATGCGGCGCACCTGCAGGGCACTGAGTTCCAACTGGCGGGAAGCCACCTGGACCATATCCTTCTGATAGGCACACTCGAGGTAGGCGGATATGACTTGCAGGGTGACATTCTCGCGCATCCGCTCGCAGTCCTCCATGGCAGCCGCCAGTCCCAGGCGGCGTATGCCGACCTCGTGAACCAGCTGTCCGCCGGTGATCAGAGGGGCACTGGTGCCCAGGCTCATACTGGTATTCATGGTGTTCCTGTTGGCGTAGGTATTGTCTGACGTCAGGGCACGGCCGAAGCTGAAGCTCTCGCCTACGCTGCCCGAGAGGTTAGGCAGGCGGCTGTTGCGGGCCGTACTGAGCTGTATCTTCTGGAGCTGCACATTGTCCTCCTGCTGCCTGATGCTCAGGTTGTGCGAAAGGGCGTAGGAGACACACTCCTGCAGGCTCCACTCCCGGGCCGTCTGGCTGCTGAGCGAGGCGGGAAAGAGGGAGGAAAGGATGATGGAAAGACCTAGGAATCGCATAATCTTACAGTTAAAATGAGAGGTTGACGTTCTTGCCGAAGGGGGCCAGTGAAAGGCCGGCCATCTTGAAGTGCTGCTTGCCCCAGGGAATACCGATGACGGTGATGCAGAGGAGCAGTCCGAAGAAGATGTGACTGAGGAAAGCGAGGAATCCGCCGCACACAATCCACAGGATGTTCATCGGGATGCGGATACAACCCGCGGGGCGGTCTCCCCTGGTGACGGTGGAACCGAAGGGCCAGAGGCAGAGCAGCCCTATCTTGAAAGTCTGCAGCGCCCAGGGTATGCCGATGACGGTGACGGCCAGGGCAAGACTGCCAGTGAAATAACCGATGGCGGACTCCAAACCGCCCAGTAGCAACCAAATAATATTACCGATAATCTTCATCTCTTTATGAACTCTTGAACACTTAAACTCTTAAACACTTAAACACTTAAACTCTTAAACTCTTAAACACTTAAACTCTTAAACTCTTAACCCTTTTTATCCTCATCAACCTTCAGGATTCCCCTTACTCTCTCTCCAACCTTCAGGCCGCTCTTTACCTCGATCTTGATACCGTCGCTCAGGCCGGTCTGCACTGTGCGGCGCTCGAATTTCTGCTGCGGGACAGAGTCGGTCAGCACATAGACGAACGTACTGTCGTCCTTGAACTCCAGGGCTGCCTCGGGTACGGAAACCGCCTTAACGGCACGGTCCAGCACTATCTCGGCATTTGCGCCATAGCCGGAACGAAGGGTCTGCCCTTCGGGTACTTCGATGGCCGCCTTGATCTCAAACTGATTGGCACCGTTCGTCTCTACGCCCTTGGGGGAGATATACTCGAGCTGGGCATCCAGCCTGAGGTCCTGCACTGCGCCTACGGTGATGACCACAGGCATTCCCTCTACTATGCGCCCCACCTCCGTCTCGTCGATATTACCGCGGAAGATAAGCTTCTGCATGTCGGCCACCGTAGCAATCGTAGTACCGTCGTTGAAGGAATTGGACAGGATAACCGAGTTTCCGACCTTGACCGGGATATCCAGGATGAGGCCGTCGACTGTAGAACGGATGAGTGTCGTACTCATCTTGGCGTTGGAAAGGGATATGCCTTCGCGCACGATGTTCAGGGCGTCTTTGGATGCCGCATTCTCTGCCTGGGCATTGCGCAAGACGACCTCAGTCTTCTCGAATTCCTCGGCACTGACCACCTTCTCCTCATAAAGTTTCTTCATGCGGTCGTAGTCCTTCTGTGCCTGCGCCAGGGATATCTCCGACAGGCGGACTCTGTTCTCGGAGGAACTGAGATTGCCCATGTCGGGTATCACCTTGACCTTGGCAATCACCTCGTCTTTCTTGACGTTCTGCCCGGCCTCCTTATACAGTTCGCTGATGATTCCCGATATCTGGGGCTTGATGTTTACTTCGTCCCGCGGTTCGATTTTGCCCGTCACGATGGTCTTCTTTTCTAAGTCGGAGAGCTCGGCTACACAAATCTCGTAGACCTCCTTCTTAGGGCGGGACTTCTGGTAGAGGAATACAAACGTTCCCACAAAAACGGCAGCAATCAGCAGTGCGGCTGCCCACTTAAACACTTTCTTCATCTCTATCTATCTGTTTTTGAATTAACCTTATCTATTATGAATTATGCATTATGAATTAGCCCCTACTCTTCCCGCATGGCATCTACAGGCTTGATCTGCATGGCCCTGAAGGCCGGAGCGAGACCCGCTATCACGCCCAGAAGCGCCAGCAGAGAGGCAGCTCCCACAGCAAGCCCGAAGGAGATCTGGAACTGCGCCCCCGGGGTATCCGCACTGAGGCCGCTCTCCATTCCCTGCAGGATAATGACTGCAAGCGTGATGCCGCTCATACCGGCAACGAGGGTGAGCACGATGCTCTCGGACATCACCATACCCAGGATATCCATGGGCGTGGCACCTATGGCACGGCGAATGCCTATCTCGGTGGTGCGCTCCTTCACGGTAACGATCATGATGTTGCTCACACCGATAGCACCGGCTATCAGGGTACCCAGGCCGATCATCCAAACCAGTATGCTGACACCTGCGAAAAGGCTGTCTATCATGCCGAAGACGGCCTCGGTGTTCAGTTTCATAACAGCCTGAGTATCATCGGGATGAATAAGGTGAATGCGCTTGAGAAGCTGTTCCGTGCGGGCCTGGACATCAGACATTTTATAGCCCGGAAGGGCGGTGAGGGCCAATACGCCCACCCTATTCCCCCGGTTGTAGGTCTGCTGCATAGTCAGGAACGGCATGTGAACCGTGGTCTGTGCGTTTCCGCCGATACTGATGCCCGAGGCACTCTTGCCGCTCACGCCCACAATACGGTAATAGACGCCGTCGACCTGTATGAAACGGCCACAGGGATTGCCGTCTTTCCCTAACTGGGGAAACAGTTCTTCCACGATACGGGTACCTACCACACACACCTTCCTGTGCTGCTGGTTGTCCACGTCATTCAGTTTGCGCCCGAACTTAATCTTAGGGTCGTCAACCAGAGCGTATTCCGGGTACTCGCCCGATACGGTTACCCTACAGCTGTGGTTCTCGGCCATAGCCGAACTGCCCCAGTTCTGCTGTAGCGGCGTAACTACCTCTACACCGGCTATGCAGTTGCGCACTCTATCTATATCGCTAAGCTCCAGGCTCCATCTCCGTCCCTCCCTGAATCCTTTATAGGGCTTGCCCGTGTTCTCTGCGAAGATAAAGCCCGAATTGGAGGCAAAGCCTGCAAAGTTATACCCGAGCATAGTCTCCAGGCCACGGCCTCCGCCCATCAGCAGGATAAGCATGAAGATGCCCCAGAATATACCAAAGGCAGTGAGGAATGTACGGGAACGGTTCTTGCTCAGGGAGTCGAAGATCTCCTCCCACTGGTCTGTATCAAATAGTCTCATCCTCTTAAAGCATCAATAGGTTTAACCTTTACTGCCTTGCGCGCCGGGAAGAATCCCGCCAGTGCGCCGGCTACCACAATGATCACCGTTGCGATAAGGCAAGTAGAAATGTTTACAGTAGGATCCACAAAGTACTTGGCCTGGAAAACGCCTACGTCCATCGTCTGATTGCCTACCGTATTGTCCATCCATTCGCAGAAGAAAACACCCAGAAGCATACCAATGTAACCGAAGATAGCCGTGATGACTACACTCTCTGCCATCACCATCCTTATGATACTCCAGGGCCTGGCTCCGATAGCCCTTCGTATGCCGAACTCCCGGGTCCGTTCCTTCACGGAGATAAGCATGATATTACTCACGCCCACAACTCCGCTCACCAGGGTAAGCAGGCCAAGTATCCAGAAGGCAGTATGGAGGATGTTCTGCGCTTTCTTCATCTGTATGCTGTCCCCGGCCTGGTTCCAGATCCATAAAGCCCGCTTATCATCGGGTGCAAAACTATGGATATGGCTGGCGGCCCGGGTGTATTCGTCCATGAACTGCTCCATAACCGTATCGCTCTCTATATGGTGGATCGTCATGGAGAGACGGTTGATGAACCGCCCGTAGTTGTATATGGCAGCTATGGTGGTGAAGGGAGCATAGAAGGTGCGTTCGTTGGACATCTGCTCATCCTTGTAGATACCTACAACGGTATAGCTGATACCGCTAAGGTCCAGGGCCTTACCTATCACTTCACGCTCCTTCGGAAAGAGATCCTTGGCATTGGAATCACTGATGACCACCACTTTCCTCTTCTGCTGAAGGTCTATCTCATTGATAAACCTGCCCTGCAGAATCTTAACGGCATCGAGGGCTGCCCAAGACGGTCTGACACCCATCAGCTCGGCACTGATATGCTGCTGGCCGAAACTGGCTATCAGGCCGCTCTTCTCCAAGGAAGGCATCACGTCCTTCACGTAGTTTGGGAAAACGCGTTCGGTCATTTCCACATCCCGACTGTCCAGTTGTATGAAACGCCCTTCCTTAATACCCTCGAAGGGCTTTGTGGTCATACCGCCGAAAATATGGATGGCATCGAAGGAGAAGTTACCCATATTCGCCTCGAAGGAGTTGATGACCCCGTTGCCTGCCCCCTGCAGTACGATGATGAGGAACAATCCACTGGCTACGGCAAAGCCCGTAGCAATGGTGCGCATCTTATTGCGCATAATGGCGCCGTATATCTCTTGAAACGTATCCAGCATCGCGTCTTTATTTCATCTGAGTACTCATGCCGAAGGGATTCTTCTGCGGATCGAGGTTCTCTTCGATGCGCTCTATCAGACCATCCTTGATATGGACAATCTTCTCGGTCTGATAGGCCACACCGCTCTCGTGGGTCACCACAACTATGGTAAGTCCCTGCCGGTGAAGGTCCTTCAGTATCTCCATTACTTCGAGCGAAGTATGGCTGTCTAATGCTCCGGTGGGTTCGTCTGCCAGTATAATCTGTGGCTGGGTGATCAGGGCTCTGGCAATGGCTACACGCTGTTTCTGTCCGCCCGAAAGCTCGTTGGGATAGTGGTGTGCCCAGTCGCGGAGCCCCAGTTTGTCAAGGTATTCCAGAGCCAGCTGGTTACGCTTGCGGCGACCCACTCCCTGGTAGAAGAGCGGAAGGGCCACGTTCTCAACCGCATTCTTGAAACCTATGAGGTTGAACGACTGAAAGATGAAGCCTATCATACGGTTTCGGTAGTCGGCTGCCCGCGTTTCGCTAAGATGGCGTATTGGCGTGCCGGCCAAAGTGTATTCGCCTTCATCGTAGCTATCCAGTATGCCCAGGATATTGAGCAAGGTACTCTTGCCCGACCCCGACGCACCCATAATGGCTACGAACTCGCCCTTCCTGATATCCAGGTCGATGCCCTTCAATACGTGAAGGGGCGAGCCGTTATTGTACGTCTTGTGTATGCCTTTTAAGTGAATCATATTTTTTCTTCGGAGGTTTGGGAAGCCCTGGGAAATCCCAGGGGATCCTGGTATGGCCTAAAATATCTTTTACGGTTCGAGCACTTTCAGTTCGTCAGTTTCCACTGTAGAGGCGCGCCCGGCACTCTTATAGAGCTTACGTGTCTGTCCTTTCAGATCTATATCGCCTGCTCCACTTAGGGTAACGCGCAGCACATCGCACTGAACCGTCAGGTCCACTTCGCCCGCTCCGGACACACTGGCCTCTAGTTCCTGGCACTCCACATTGGCATCCACATCGCCTGCTCCGTTTACTGTAAACAGCACATTATCCGTACATTTCGCCCTGTTGACGTCCACATCACCTGCTCCGCTAACAGTAACCTTCAGCTCCGGTGCCTCCAAGTCGTTTATTTCTATGTCACCTGCTCCATTCACTTGGATTTCCAAAGGCTTGGTCTGACGTATCTGTCCGTTCAGGTCGATCTCGCCAGCACCATGCACGCGGATGTACTCCAGCATAGGGGCACTCACCAGCAAGGTTATACGGGGGGTATCCTTGGTTATTTTGTCATTTCCTCCCCTATGCTCGGCGCTAAGCACACCGTCCTCTACCTTGATGTCGTAGGCTTCGATGCGCTTCTCGTTACCATAGACCTGAAGACGGCATACCGTATCCTGCGTCACCTCGAACTTCACGGAACCGTGGGAGTTCAGTTTGGTGAAGTCTCCCAGATTGAGGTCGCAGGTTACTACGGGTCCCCATTCCTTTGAGTCCTCATAGTCGTAGTCCATTACTTCCTCCAATGCGGCTTTAGCTAGTTTTATTGCGGCGCGGTCGCACGATACAAGGCTGAGCATAGCCGTTGCGGCCAGCGTCAGCATAAAGAATCTCTTGGTTTTCATATCGCAAATACTTTTATTATTTATTGATGCTTTGAATTATGTCTCGGCGTTCACTCTCTATGATTAACGCACGAACTATGGAATGTTAACGAAGTAAACGCCTATTTCTGATAGTTATCCGTTTCTACAGTATTATACGTAGCCTCCTCAGCTCCGCCGAACTGACCCTCATAGTCGGCCTTCAAGTCATCGTAGAAGGCAGCCATCGAGGCACTCACATAGGGTTCCAGCCAGAAGAAGCCGATACCGAACGTAAAGCAGCACAGGATGAACCAACCGAGGAACGAGAGGTAGAGCCAGAAGAGGTCGGCTTTATGCCCCTGCATCATATCCATGCTGAGCTCAATGGCACTATTATTCTGCAGGTCGGGTCGGTCGCGCAGGATATATGGTGTCATGCTGTAGGACAGGCCCTTGATAATACCGGGGATAAAGAACAGCAGGCTCCAGAGGAAGACATAAACGCCCACCAGCAACTGGGTTGTGAAGATGCGAAGGAACTGCCCGTTCTTGTATCCGTCGAAGAGATGACCGATGTCGAAAGGATCTGGGTCCTCGTGACGATGGTTAGAAAGGAAAGTCATGGAGAAGCCCCAGCCCAGGGGAATAAGTAACAAGGTAAAGGCCGAGCCTACGCCGGGCATCCACAAATTGACGCCCCCTACGAACGTAGCACTGAAGATACTGGCGATAATGGTTAATACGAAGGTAAGCAT
>JAILKU010000131.1 GCA_024693505.1 Bacteroidaceae bacterium
ACCGTTCGAGCACGTTATTCTGGAAGGGGCAGTATCACATGTGGTACACCGGCCAGACGTTCCCGCCCGGTCAGCCTCAGGGCATCAGCAAGATCGGCTATGCCGTTTCGGACGACGGCGTTCACTTCCGCCGCGTACAGAAGGAGCCCGTGCTGATGCCTGAGATGGACTACGAGGGCTTCTCGGTGATGAATCCCTACGTGATGTACGACGAGGGGCGCAAGGTGCTGCGAATGTGGTACTCGAGCGGGGAGACTTATGAGCCGAACGTGGAATGCTACGCCGAGTCGGCCGACGGCATCCACTGGCAACGCTCGCCCCTGAACCCCATCTTCGGCAAGGGCGCTCCGGGCGAGTGGGACTGCGACCGGGTAGGGGGACTTGAGGTGCACCGCCTGCAGGACGGACGCTTCATCATGTTCTACATCGGCTACTCGGACATCAATACTGCCCGCATCGGAGCCGCCGTTTCGCCCGACGGCATTACGCGCTGGCACCGTCTGCAGGCCAATCCGCTGGTGGAGCCCGTGCCGGGCGAGTGGGACGGCCATGCCTGCTACAAGCCTACGGTCTTCCACGACCGGGCGAACAAGCGCTGGCTGCTCTGGTACAACGGGCGGAAGGACGCTAACGAGTTCATCGGCATGGCCATTCACGAGGGGGACGACCTGCTGAGCACCGAGCCCGTTGCCGCCTTGCCCGACTCGACGCTGATAGAGCACTATGTGGCCGACTTCAACAGCCACGACCAGGAGACCTACCGCCAGGCCTTCCCGAACGACAAGGCTGCGGACTTTCTGAAGGCGAACATTCCCCTCTTCCAGTGCCCCGACAAGGAGCTGGAGCGCACCTACTACTTCCGCTGGTGGACGTATCGCAAGCATGTCCGGCAGACGCCCGACGGCTTCGTCATCACCGAGTTCCTGCCCAATGTGGGATGGGCGGGCAAGCACAATACCATCAACTGCCCGGCCTCTCACCACTTCTACGAGGGCCGGTGGCTGCGCAATCCCCGGTATCTCGCCGACTACGCCCGCTTCTGGTTCTACGGCGGGGGCTCCGTCCGCAGCTACAGCTTCCCCGCTGCCGATGCCATCTGGAACTACCTGCTCGTCCATCCCGACGGGGAGCTGGAGGCCGACCTCTACGAGAAGCTGAAGGAGAACTATGCCGGATGGGAGAAGGAGCGGCTCGACAGCACCAACCTCTTCTGGCAGTTCGACGGCAACGACGGCATGGAGGTCTCCGTCTCGGGCAACCTGAGTCCCGACCACTCGGGCTACCGGCCCACCATAAATAGTTATATGTATGCCGATGCCGTGGCCCTCTCCAGGCTGGCGGCCCGCCGCGGCGAGAAGGCCGATGCCGAGCTGTATGCCCAGAAGGCCGCTGAGCGGAAGTCCCTGATGGACCGGTACCTCTGGGACGGGAAGGACGAGTTCTACAAGGTCGTCCCGCGTCATGCCGACCTCTCCGTCTCTCCCTGCCGCGAGGAGCTGGGCTACGTGCCCTGGATGTACGACATCCCCGACCGCGACAAGCTCGTGGCCTGGGAGCAGCTCTTCGACCCGCAGGGTTTCCTGGCCCCCTACGGCCCCACCACCGCCGAGCAGCGCAGCCCCGGATTCGCCGTGGCCTATGAGGGACACGAGTGCCAGTGGAACGGGCCGAGCTGGCCCTTCGCCACCTCGCAGACGCTGAAGGCGATGGCCCGCAGCCTGCGCCGCTTCGGAGATGAGGGCCTGACCCGCGAGCGCTACATGCAGGTGCTGCAGGCCTACAGCCGATCGCACCGCCTGGGGCAGCAGTGTTTCATCGACGAGAACCTGAACCCCTTCACCGGCGACTGGATAGCACGAACCCTGCTGAAGCAGCGCGGCGACGTGATTCCCGACCGCGGAAAGGACTACAACCACTCCACCTTCGCCGACAACATCATCTCCGACCTCATCGGCCTGCAGGTCGACGAGCGCGGACGCATCAGCCTCTGCCCCCTCGTGCCCGCCGACTACTGGGACTGGTTCTGCCTGCTCGACGTGAACTGCCAGGGCCACCGCGTCGACATCATCTACGACCGCACGGGCCGCCACTACGGCCGCGGCAAGGGCCTGCAGCTCATCATCGACGGCAAGGCCAGGCGCGTCAAGCCGAAGCATTTCCGCCACCTCTGACGAGAAAGAGCGGGCCGTCGTGTTGACGGGCGACAACATCCTCAGCTGCCCCGACTTCGATATCCCCATCGGCAGCAACAGAGGCCTGAAGCTGCAGTGCACCGGCGCCAGCGCCACGCTCTCCCTCACGGGCAATTATGCAGTTACCGCCGGCTTCAACTGCAGCAACTACGGCGGAGGTATGCCTGTGAGCAACATGGCCGCTGACGGCTACAGCGTAGAACTCACCTCCACCACGGACGGGCCGGACGACGACGCAGACGGAACCCCCGACTACTGGACCTGGAAGTACACCGTGACGAAGAACCCCTGAGCGGCCTGAAGGCCGTCAACCCCTAAACTGGGGGAACCCTGCCCGCCCGCGGCGCCTCGAGCGTCGCGGGCGGGTTTGCGAAAGGCACGGGAAAGGCCCTCTGGCGGGGCTGATATCTCCCCTTCCGACAAGATTCCGAACCCCCTCCAAACAAAAGCCCGTATTCGTTACCAACAAAAACCGGTTTTTGTTTGAGCCCCCCAAGTTTAACCCCTGAAACCTCACGAAGTATAGGCCAATTCCAGGGAACCCGTCCCCGGAAAACCCTCACGAGAGGAGGGGAGAGAGAAACGAAAAAGCGAGGCCCATGCCTCGCTTTTCCTATGCTGTGCGCAGCCATTCCCCTCCCTTATGAGGGGAGGGGTTTCCTATCTTCTCGCGCTCATCGACGCCCTTACCATATATATAATAAGGATGCAGTACATGCCCAGGCTGAGGAGCTCGCTCAGGTAGCTGGCCCACCAGGCCGAGTAGTCGAACGTGACGCCGAAGCGGGCCAGGGCAGCGCTCACTACGCCCATCAGGGCTCCGCCGGCGATGAAGCCGCTGGCCAGCAGCGTGCCCTTCTCTCCGCGGGCCGCATTGACGGACTTGTCCCGGCTGCGCGTCGTCACGAACCAGTTGACGGCTCCGCCGACGAGCAGGGGCAGGTTGAGCTGCAGCGGGATGAACATGCCCAGGGCGAAGGCCAGGGCCGATACGCCGAACGCGTTCAGCACCAGGGCGATGAGGGCGCCGATGCCGTAGAGCAGCCAGGGCGCTCCGCTGCCGCTCATCAGAGGCTCGATGACGGCTGCCATCGCATTGGCCTGAGGCGCGGCCAGGCGGCCGTCGGTGAAGCCGTACGTCTTGTTCAGTATTATGATGACGCCTGCCACGGTGGCAGCGCTCACCAGCGTGCCCAGGAACTTCCACGTCTCCTGCTTGCGCGGCGTGGAGCCCAGCCAGTAGCCTATCTTCAGGTCGGTGATGAAGCCGCCCGCCATGCTCAGCGCCGTGCAGACCACGCCGCCCATGATGAGGGCCGCCACCATGCCGCTCGTGCCGCTCAGGCCCACGGCCACCATGATGACGGAGGCCAGGATGAGCGTCATCAGCGTCATGCCGCTCACGGGGTTCGTGCCCACGATGGCTATCGCGTTGGCCGCCACGGTGGTGAACAGGAACGTGATGACGGACACCACCAGGATGGCCACGACGGTGAACAGCACGTTGCCCTTCATCACGTCAAGATAGAAGAACATGGTGGTGGCCAGTACGGCCATCAGGATGCCGAAGGTGATCCAGCGCATGGAGATGTCGCGCTGCGTGCGCTCCACTTCCTGCCTGTCCGTCTTCTTGCCGCCCATCTCGCTTGCCGCCAGGCGGACGGCGCCGGTGATGAGCTTCCAGCTCTTCCAGATGCCGATGATGCCGGCCATGGCGATGCCGCCGATGCCGATGCTCTTGGCGTACTTGAAGAGCTCCTCGGCACTGGCCGCCGATGCCGTGAGGCCGCCGCCGATGTCGAGGGTGGGGAAGAGCAGGGCAATGCCGGGCACAATGACCCACCACACGAGGGCCGAGCCGCAGCAGATGATGAAGGCGTACTTCAGTCCGACGATGTAGCCCATGCCCAGCACGGCGGCGCCCGTGTTGATCTTCAGCACGAGCTTGGTCTTCTCGGCCAGCGTCTCGCCCCAGAGCAGGGCGCGGCTCGTGAAGTCCTCGTTCCACAGGCCGAAAGTGGCCACGACGAAATCGTACAGCCCGCCTATCAGGCCGGCTATGAGCAGGGGCTTGGCCTGGTCGCCCCCCTTACTGCCGCTGACGAGCACCTGCGTGCTGGCCGTGGCCTCGGGGAAGGGATACTTGCCGTGCATGTCCTTCACGAAGTACTTGCGGAAGGGGATGAGCAGCAGGATGCCCAGGATGCCGCCCAGCAGGCTGGCGAAGAAGACCTCCATGAAGTTGACCGTCATCTCGGGATACTTGGCCTGCAGGATGTAGAGGGCGGGCAGGGTGAAGATGGCTCCTGCCACGATGACGCCGCTGCAGGCTCCTATGCTCTGAATGATGACGTTCTCGCCCAGCGCGTTCCTGCGCTTCGTGGCGCTGCTCACGCCCACGGCGATGATGGTGATGGGGATGGCCGCCTCGAAGACCTGGCCCACCTTCAGTCCCAGGTAGGCCGCTGCGGCGCTGAAGATGACGGCCATCAGGATGCCCCAGCACACCGACCACGCGTTCACTTCGCGCGGGTTGGCCGTGGCAGGCATAAGGGGGGTGTACTGCTCGCCCTCTTTCAGCTCGGTGAAAGCATTCTCGGGCAGCGTGTCTCTGTATTCGTTGTCGTTCATAGGTTAAGGGGATTAAGGAGTTTAGGGGAATAGGGGAATTAAGGGGGGTATCCTATTTAATTGTGTCTCCCGACCTTTGTTGTAAGTAAAAGCCGGGAGACACGCTAGGATGATGAAAACGATGGATTATTTCTTGTTCAATGCCAGGTCGACATTCACGGCGCAGGCTACAGAGCAGCCAACCATCGGGTTGTTGCCGATGCCCAGGAAGCCCATCATCTCAACGTGAGCGGGCACTGAGCTCGAGCCGGCGAACTGGGCATCGCTGTGCATGCGGCCCAGGGTGTCGGTCATACCATAGGAGGCAGGTCCGGCAGCCATGTTGTCGGGATGCAGGGTACGGCCCGTGCCGCCGCCGCTGGCTACGCTGAAGTATGCCTTGCCGGCACGGATGCGCTCCTTCTTGTACGTTCCTGCAACGGGGTGCTGGAAGCGGGTGGGGTTGGTGCTGTTGCCGGTGATGCTGACGTCAACGTCTTCCTTCCACAGGATAGCCACGCCCTCGCGGACGTCGTCGGCGCCGTAGCAGTTCACTGCGGCACGCGGACCCTTCGAGTAGGCGATGCGCTTCACTTCCTTCAGCTCGCCCGTGAAGTAGTCGAACTGCGTCTGCACATAGGTAAAGCCGTTGATGCGGCTGATAATCATGGCGGCGTCCTTGCCCAGTCCGTTCAGTATGCAGCGCAGGGGCTTGTCGGCTGGTCTCGACTTGTTGGCCATCTGGGCAATCTTGATGGCGCCCTCGGCAGCGGCGAACGACTCGTGTCCGGCCAGGAAGGCGAAGCACTTGGTCTCGGGCGAGAGCAGGCGGGCGGCCAGTTCACCGTGTCCGATACCGACCTTGCGGTCGTCGGCTACGGAGCCGGGGATGCAGAAGCTCTGCAGGCCCTCGCCGATGTACTCGGCAGCCTTGACGGCATTGGGAGCCTTTTCCTTCAGGGCAATGGCTGTGCCAACTACGTATGCCCACTTGGCGTTCTCGAAACAAATCATCTGTGTCTCTTCGCAGGTCTGGTAGGGATCCAAACCGGCAGCGTCGCAGATCTGGTTGGCTTCCTCGATAGAAGCGATGCCGTGAGCGTTCAGGCATGCGAGAATCTGTTTGATACGACGATCTTGAGATTCAAATTTTACTTCTCTTATCATAGTCTTAACTCCTTATTCTTTACGTGGGTCAATACACTTCACGGCACCGTCCTCGGGCTTTGTGCGGCCGTAGGTGCCAGTAACACTCTTGAGGGCTTCGTCAGCGGGCACGCCTTTCTTGATGGCATCCATGAACTTGCCCATGTGAACGAACTCGTAACCGCAGGCCTGGTTGTCCTCGTCGAGGAACATCTTGGTGATATAGCCTTCGGTGAGCTGCAAGTAGCGCGTACCCTTCACCTTCGTGCCATACAGGGTACCAGTCTGCGAGATAAGACCCTTGCCCAGGTCTTCCAGTCCTGCACCAATCATCAAGCCGCCTTCGGAGAAAGCACTCTGCGTACGTCCATAAACAATCTGCAGGAACAGCTCACGCATTGCAGTGTTGATAGCGTCGCATACCAAGTCGGTATTGAGTGCCTCGAGCAATGTCTTGCCAGGCAGGATCTCGCTGGCCATAGCAGCTGAATGGGTCATGCCCGAGCAGCCGATAGTCTCTACGAGACATTCCTCAATGATTCCGTCCTTGACATTAAGCGTCAGTTTGCATGCGCCTTGCTGAGGAGCACACCATCCAACACCGTGGGTAAGACCACTGATGTCTTTGATTTCCTTTGCCTGAACCCACTTGCCCTCTTCGGGAATCGGTGCAGGACCATGATTGGGGCCTTTAGCCACGCAACACATGTTTTGTACTTCGTGTGAATAAACCATAATTTAAAAAATCAATATGTTTGGGTTTTATTGTTTTTAAAAGCGTTTGCAAAGTTAGTCATTTTTGAGTAGATAGGCAACGTTTTGCTGAAGTTTTTTTCTGTAAGGCTTATTTTTCGTTAATAATTCCTCTTGTTGCCTTGGCTGATTGTACGTTCATCCTAATTAGCAAAATTTAATTTGCATTTATTTTGCTTATCGCCCGCTTATTCGTACCTTTGCAATCACATTTTAGGTTTAAATATGGAAATTCAGATAAAAGAAAATGATATTCAGGCGGCAGCAGCTGGTGGAATGGATGATTTTGTCATGCTTTTCTATCATCGCATACTGCAATCTGCTGGAGGCCAATTGGATGCCGTTTCCATGCAGCAGCTTAATAGTGATCAGATAACCCTGCTGGCTTATGTCATTTTGCGGGACGAAGTAATGACCGGTGGTTTTATACAACTGATTCATAATGGCTATGGCGGCTTCGTATTTTTAAATCCTTTTGCTAAGGCCATACGTTTGTGGGGACTGAATGAATTGACTAAATTGGTTTACAAAGGTCGTAAGTTGTATGAAGATCATGGCAAAGCAATTGAACAGGAATGTTCAGATGAAGAGTTTATGGCTCTTTATGAACAATTTCCGGACTTTGATGATTTAGACGATGAGTTCGTGACTCAGGAGGAATACTTTACTGAGACAGTAGCTCATTATATCGATGAGCATCTTGACAAGTTCGTCCAAGTTGTAAGGTAAATTCTGCTCCTGAATGGTTTTCAATACATTAACAGGTATATATAATGGCAAAATCTCTTATCCCTAACAAGGGCGCTACAATAAATATAAAGAACAAGCGGGCCGAGTTTGATTACTATCTCTTAGACAAGTTTACGGCAGGTTTGGTACTTACGGGAACTGAAATCAAAAGTGTTCGTGCCGGCAAGGCCAGTTTGGTTGATACATATTGCTTGATCCAGCATGGTGAAGTCTGGGTAAAGAATATGTATATTGCGCACTATATGCAGGGCTCATACAATAATCACATTGAACGCCGCGACCGGAAACTGCTTCTAAACCGCCGTGAGATTCGCAAACTTGAACAGGCTGTAAAGGTTCCGGGTTTTAGTATTGTCCCAGTCTTGCTATTTATTGATGAGCGTGGTTTGGCAAAGCTCGATATCCATATCGTTCGTGGTAAGAAAGAGTATGACAAACGCGAGACGATGAAAGTTAAGGATGACCGCCGCGAGATTGACCGTCAGTTCAAGAAATCTTATTGATTCGTCGCATTCTTGAGCGAGCTCGGGAGCGTGTCGCTTCCTTATATAATATATGGGTGAACCAATTAGGGCTTACCCATTTTTTTGCCTCAACTTATAAATCATTGGCTTCTTCATTACCAATTATGTTGATGATGCCTTTTTAGTGCTTGCGTTCTTTCAACAAATCATGCTGGTATGCATGTAGAAGGCATCGTAGCTCATCGACTTGCTGCTGAAGACGGCGGCCGATGTCGGTTTCCCGTACGCGCAGTCTATGTCCGCGCAGTTCTACAATCTGCTTGCTGGAGATAATGTCTGTCTCGTTCTCGATGGCTTGGGCTGTGCTGGTAAAGGGCTCGTGCTGAATGAGTTCAAAGCCCCGGCTGTGATAGACCAGGGTATAGCCTGCGATGCCTGTCGTTTCATGATAGCCTTTTGAGAAACCGCCGTCAATGACCATGAGCATGCCGTCGGCGCGTATTGGCGACTCGCCCTGTGCAACGTGTACAGGAACGTGTCCGTTGATAATATGCCGGTGATGTCCTGTTACTTGAAATTCATCCAGAATCTGGGCACAGACTTGCGGGTTGTTGCGCAGCTGGTAGTAGGCTCCTTTCTCTTCGTGCTGGAGTTCTTTCTCACTAAGTAGGTAACGTTCAAATGTGCGCATGCCGCTCTTGTCGAAGAGAGGACTGTCTGGTCCGCACCACAGATACCAGAAGTAGTCTCGAGCCTGATGGCGTTCGGCGCGCGGTGCATCGGCCTGGAAGGCCCGGCGTATGACGTACTCGGCTCTTTGCATAAGTTGGCGGCCATGACATTGCTGGCCCATAACGGTTACTTGGCGCATGCTACCGTCCGTATTCATGGGGACTGAGGCATGGAAGAGCAGATTGGAGTTATAAATACCGTAGAGGCTACCGTGATCCAGAAGACATTGTACGTGGCGCTGCAGTTTTTCTGACACGCGGAAGCTGTGGTGGAGGCGACCGACCAGTTCTTCTTCCTCATGCGTCAGCCTATAGGGCTCGTCGGGTCTTACGGTTGGAAAGTAGCAGTCTCTGAGTTTGTACTCACGGCCGTCCAGACGGTACACGCCACGTTCCTGATCGATGTGTTCCAACGTGCCGGGTTCGTTCATCACCCATTCCGGATGTGCCTTACGCATGTTGTATTCGAGCTTGAACTGTATGATGCTGATTGCTTTGTGCATCTGTGCCAGGAGGCGAAGACTCTTGGCATCGGTCTGGTTCTCCTGTGTCTGTACTACGGGCAGGAAGCACTGGCAGGGGTCGTCGGCATAAGTCTCGATGGCGAAGGTTGCCAGTGGCAGCAGGTTGATGCCGTAGCCGTCCTGCAGAGTAGCCATGTTGGCGAAGCGCAGCGAGAGGCGGAGCACATTCGCTATGCAGCAGTCGTTGCCCGCAGCAGCGCCCATCCAGAGCGCATCGTGGTTTCCCCATTGTATGTCGAATCCGTGGCGTGTCAGCAGGTAGTCCATGATAATATGCGCACCGGGTCCGCGGTCGAATATGTCGCCCAGGATGTGCAGACGGTCTATGCTGAGGCGTTGGATGACCTGACATAGGGCGATGATGAAGTGCTGGCTCTGTCCGGTCTGTACTATCGTCTCAAGTATTCGGCGGAAGTATGCTTCCTTATCATCATCGCCCGGGCTTTCGTGCAGGAGTTCCTCGATGATGTATGCATACTGTTGGGGAAGTGCCTTGCGTACCTTCGAACGCGTGTACTTACTGCTGACGCTCTGGAGCACTTGTACTAGCCTGAGTAGTGTCATACTATACCACTGAGAGAGGTCGTCATCGTTCGCACACAGCATCTGGAGTCTCTGTTCCGGATAGTAGATGAGCGTGCATAGTGCGCGTATCTCCTCGCGGGTGAGCGTGGCGCCGAAGAGTTCGGTCACTTTGCGCTTGATGTTTCCGCTCGCATTCCGCAGGATGTGCAGGAAGGCCTCGTGCTCTCCGTGGATATCGGCCACGAAGTGCTCGGTACCCTTCGGCAGGTTCATGATGGCCTCCAGGTTGATGATTTCCGTGCTTGCGCTTTCTGAATCCGGATAGGTTTGCGACAGGAGCTCAAGTATTCTCATGTCAACTTCAGGTGTGATATTATTCGTCTTATCCATCCTTTTTTCTCCTTTGATGGTACAAAAGTATGTATTATTTGGATTTTATGCAAGTATTCGCCAAAAAATGAGTACCTTTGCAGCCGTGAAATGCTGGTTGCTCATAATTTGGGCTCTTTTTCCGCTCGCCCTGACTGCCGGAACGGCACGGCCGGCGGATTTGTCTTCGCCGATTGACGAGGCGTCGTTCCATCGCGGGATTTTGCGCCCGGTGGGATGGCTGATGGATTACCTGAAGAACGCAAACCGTGAGACCAGTCGCCCGTTTGACTGCAGCTTTATCTGCGGTCCTACCTACAAATCGACCACGAGTTTCGCACTGGGCGGCGGCATGACGGGCCTCTACAAGTGGGACCGTAACGACCCCGCCCTGCAGCAGAGCAGTGTGAACCTGTTCTTCAATGCGAGCGTCACGGGGATGCTGAAGCTGAGTCTCGAGGGTCATAACTATATGCGCGGCGACCGGCAGCGATGGGACTACGAACTCTACGTGGAGAACCTGCCGACCGATTTCTGGGGAATCGGCTACCGGAACGGTGTGCGCAACGAGAACAAGAGCAGCTATCACCAGATTCGCGCCAGCTTCAAGCCGAACTACCTCTTCCGTATGGCGCCCAGCTTCTACCTCGGGCCCGAGTTGCGCTTTCAACACAGCCATTCGTTCAAGGTCAGGAGGCCGGACTATCTCGAGGGGCAGCAGTACGACATCACGTCAACCGGACTGGGCATCGCGGTCCAGTACGACAGTCGCGACTTCGCCCTGAACGCCTATCGCGGCAACTTCATCAGGATAGAGCAGCTCTTCTTCCCGAAGTTCATGAACACTTACTGGTTCAATTCGACCGAGCTGACGATCCGTTCCTACCGGCAGGCCTGGCGCGGCGGCGTTTTGGCCATGGACCTTCACGGACTGTTCAACTACGGCGGGCCGGTGCCCTGGACAATGCTGTCCCTCGTGGGCGGCAACGGCCGCATGCGGGGCTATTATGAGGGCCGGTACCGTGACCGGAACATACTGGAGGGCCAGGTGGAACTCAGGCAGCACCTCTTCGGTCGCTTCGGATGCGTCGTCTGGGCCGGCGCGGCAAACGTTTTCCACGACCGGCGCCACATCTATATGAATGAAGTCCTGCCTTCGGTCGGCACCGGCGTCCGGTGGGAATTCAAGCGAAGGGTGAACATCCGCCTCGACTTCGGACTGACGAAGAATAAACCCGGCTTCGAGTTCAGCATCAACGAGGCATTCTGAACGCACCGGCGGGCCGTCCGCCACTACCGCCCGGGCCGACTGAAATGACGAAATTGGAGAATATATAATATAATAATGTATATGAGAAAGATTGTTTATGGCATGTTAGCCTCACTGCTCTGCACATCGCTTAGCGCCGAGGAGGAATTGCTCAAGTACGCCGACTTCGAGCATTGGATAACACGTACCATACGGGAAAGCGTCCTTGTGGGAGGCAACACGCACACCCTCTACGAAGTCGGCCCCGACGGCACGTTCGACGGCGCCCGGGCCTTCACAAACCAGGGAGGATCGCCCTGGGCCAACAGCAACGTCTATGCGAAGGTTGCCGGCGTGGTGAAGACCAATATCAGCGTCTATCCCGACTCGCACGGAGCAGGCAAGTGCGTGAAGCTGGCCACCCACATCGTCAAGTGCAAGGCCGTCGGGATTGTTAACATCAGTGTGCTCGCCGCGGGCAGTATATACCTCGGAACGATGCTGGAGCCTATCACAAGTTCCAAGAACCCCATGTCGAAGATTAACGTCGGGATTCCCTTCTCGCGCCGGCCGCGCGCGCTGAAGTTCGACTACAAATACCAGGCGGCCGTGGCCGATTCCCGGATCAAGGAGACCGGTTTCAGCAAGACCAAGACCATTCCCGGACGCGATATGGGCGAAGCCGTATGTCTTCTGCAGAAACGGTGGGAGGACAGCGAGGGAAACATCCACGCCCTGCGCGTCGGCACCATGCGCATGCGGTTCACCCAGAGCACCGGTAGCTGGGTTGAGGGCAAGGAGTACCCGATACACTATGGAGACATCCGCACCGAACCCTACTATCGCGAGTGGATGGGCCTCGTCGGCGGCGAGCGAACCTACTACGCCTTGAATAGCAAGGGCAAGAACGTGCCGATCATCGAGGAAGGATGGGCCGGCAAGGACGAGACCCCGACGCATCTCATCCTCAAGTTCGACAGCAGCTACGGTGGCGCCTATATCGGCTCCGTCGGCAACACCTTGTGGCTGGACAACGTAAAGCTCGTTTACTAAGCACGCATTGCTCAGCGCCAACAGCCCTAAGCCTCCGCGCCAAGAGCCCTAAGCCTCCGCGCCAAGAGCCCTAAGCCTCAGCGCCACCGGCCATCATCCACAGCGCCACCAGCCATCATCCTCAGCGCCGCGAGCCATCAGCCTCCTCGCCGCGCGCCATCCTCCCCCCATCCACTTCCGACCTTCATCATCATCAACCCCATAAACCCCATTAGCCCCATGCGACCCTATTACCTACTCGAGGAGCGTCTGCTGCGCCGCAACCTCGAGCTCATCAGCACCGTTGCGCGCGAGAGCGGCGCCGAGATCATCCTCGCCTTCAAGGCCTTCGCCCTATGGCGCACATTCCCCATCTTCCGCGACTACATCAGTCACACGACGGCCAGCAGCCTTGCCGAGGCCCGTCTCGCCCGCGAGGAGTTCGGCAGCCTCGCCCACACCTACAGTCCGGCATACACCGACGAGGAGTTCCCCGACATCATCCGCTGCAGCAGCCACCTGACGTTCAACTCCCTGTCGCAGTTCGCCCGCTTCTGGCCGGCCGTCCGCTCGTTCCGCGACCACCAAGTCAGCTGCGGGCTGCGGATAAACCCCGAGTACTCCGAGATAGAAACCGAACTCTACAACCCCTGTGCGCCCGGCAGCCGCTTCGGACTCCTTGCCGGACAGCTGCCCGACGAGCTGCCCGACGGCATCGAAGGCTTCCACTGCCACTGCCATTGCGAGAGCAGTGCCGAAGCCCTGCAGCACACACTGCAACACCTCGAGGAAAAGTTCGCGCCGTGGCTCGACCGCATCGCATGGCTCAACCTGGGCGGCGGGCACCTCATGACGCGCCGCGACTACGACATCCCCCTCCTGATACGGCTGCTGCGCGACCTGCAGGCAAGACATCCCCGCCTCCGCCTCATCCTCGAACCCGGCAGTGCCTTTGCATGGCAGACGGGGACGCTGGTCGCCCACGTCGTTGATGTCGTCGAAAACCGCGGCATACGCACGGCAATCCTCGACGTCTCCTTCACCTGTCACATGCCCGACTGCCTCGAGATGCCCTATCAGCCCGCAGTGCGCGGCGCAGAGTCCCTGCCGGCCGACTACGTCAAGACGGCCGCTCGCGGCGAACACGTCTACCGGCTGGGCGGAAACAGCTGTCTGAGCGGCGACTTCATGGGCAGCTGGCGCTTCCCCGGCCCGCTCCAGATCGGCGACGAGCTCGTATTCGAGGACATGATACACTATACAACCGTGAAGACCACGATGTTCAACGGCATCACCCATCCCGACCTCGTCCTCGAGCGGTTGGATGGAACGCGTGAAGTCCTCCGCAGGTTCACCTACGAGGACTATCGCGACCGCATGGACTGAGCGCTGCCAGTGCCTGGAGTGACGATAGCCAGTGCCTGGACAGACCGTTACCAGTAGTCTATATACAAACAAATAGCCTTCAATTTCCTGCTTACTAAAGCATAAATGGAAGGCTATTACTTTTCCTTATCCCCGTCGTAATTGACTAGTTTTGTTGCCGCCAGCATTCCCCTCCCTTTTGAGGGGAGGGGTTAGGGGTGGGGTAAACAAGCTGCATTTCATGCCCTTGCTTTTTCTATTCCCCGTCGTGATCGAGCAGGTTTGTAGGCGCCAGCCCAACTCCCCTCCATAACGGGAGGGGTTGGGGGAGGGTCTATTCCATCCCATTATCGGGGTCATCTCCGCCCCCGTTGCCGTCGCCGCCGCTATTGCTATCGCTGCCGGAGGTATCTTCGCCGGTCGAGGGCGATACCGTTCCGTTCTGCTCGGCATTTTCAGCCTCGCCGGCCTTTGCCCACACGAGTGAAGCGCCCTTGATGGCTGTCTCCACTTCCAGCGACGGACGGTAGTAGATGGTGGGCTTCACGCTGTCCAACGTTAGGTCCTCGGCGTTCTCGAACCATCCGCTCGTACATGAGGGATAGATCTTGCCCAGAGGACCCAGGTCTACGATGAAGCCCTGCTTCAGCGCCTTTGCCGCTGCACGGATGAAGATTCCGGATGCAGCGCGGATCTCGTCGACGTTGAACGTTGTGTCCTCTGCTGCATCCTCGGCGATGTCGCTATAGTCGGCTGTGCCATTGGTTAGTACCCGGGCTGAATAGCCCCGCTTCTTGGTCACTGGATTCATGTGCTTAGACTTCGTGACCTTCATCTTCAGTTTTGCCATTTTCCTTCAAATTTTAAATGGTTTGACAATATTTTTTACTCACTCTTCATGCTACCTCTAATGATTGGCCGCGGCCGATTGCACAATTGGCCGCGACCGATTTACAAATTGGCCGCGGCCGATTGATATATCTGCCGTATAGGGGTCATTTTTGGCCAGCATGATTTTCTCTATTTTCTGTAAACTATTTTCCTGCCTTCCTTCACGTATTTTCCCTTCTGCCTCGGCCTGTCCTCGAGCCTGCGCCCGCCGAGGTCATAGAGCTTGGCGTCGGCATCTGACTTTACTGCCGCGATGCTCTCCGTGTCCATGCCGTCGTACTCTTGTGTCGTCCCGTCCTCCAGGCCGCTTTTCACTGTCCATCCTTTTGCCCTGGCAGCATTTACCTGGTCATAGCTGATGGCATTCCTGTCACCTGCTTCCTCATAGACACAGAATATTCCACTATCCGTTTTCCGCATGCTCGTTATCAATTCATCCATTGCTTGTCCGCGTATCTGGTTATTCTCGACGAAAATTGCCTCTATCGATGTGCATCCCACAGGTTTAGTGCGCTGATTTGGTTGCTATTGCAGGCTAGTGTGCTCAGTTGCTTTAATCCGAAGACATTTATGCTGCCGATCTTGTTTCCTTGGCAGTACAACCTTTCGAGATTCTTATACATCGATACGTCGATTTCTTCAAGCTGATTATTTTGGCATTGCAGGCCGTTCAGATTTTTGGTCTCGCCAAGTTTCAGTTCGCTCAGCAGGTTATTCTGGCAATTTAGCGAGCGCATTTGATTTAATTCAGTAACGTCCAATTTCTGCAGCCGGTTGTTTGTCACCGTCAGCTTGGTAATTGCCTTCATCCAGCCAAGTCGATTCTCATCATTTCGTTTTCGTTTACATCTATCTCCTCTAAGTTCGTCATGCCCGCCACGTCGAGTTCCTTGAGCAGACCTTTGCGGCATGTCAGGCTTTTGAGTTCCGTAAACATCTTTATGCCTTCCAGGCTCTCTATTTCCTGTTGCCAAATGAAGATTGTGCCTACTTGCTTTATCTCATCCTCCGTCAGCATGCCGTCCTTTCCATACGACTGCCCGCTGAGCCTTTGGCGGAAGATTGGATCGGTGAAGCTTGTCTCATTGATTTCGATGTCGGCCAGTGCCTTCACCGGCAGCACGGACAGCGCCAATGTGACGGCTATCATCTGCATTTTCCTGATTACTGTTTTTCTCTTCATGATGATTAGTTTTTTAATCTGTTTCGACTGCAAATTTATTTGTTTTCGGCCATTTCACCAAATTAATACGTATAATTTTGATTTTTTGGCGTCTTTTTTCGTTCTTTGCCCTTGGAAAATAGTATTAAAAAGGCGGCGGATGCCACATTTAGCATCCGCCGCCCTCTGTTTTCCCCGTGAATTGTCCGTCGTCCGGTCTCAACTGTACTTCTTCTTCATCTCCTCCACGAACTCGGGTGTCTGGAAGTAGTCGATTCGCATGGCGCGGCGGACCATGTCCATGGTCTCGGCGGCTGTCTCGCGGGCCCGCATGGATCCCTCCTGGAGTATCTGGCAGACGCCGGCGATGTCCTGCTCGTATTCGCGTCGGCGCTGGCGGAGCGGCTCGAGGGTCTCGTTGAGTATGGCAGTCAGCAGCTTCTTGCACTTCATGTCGCCGAGTCCGCCGCGCGTGTAGTGGGCCTTCATCTCGTCGAGGGTCGGGTAGGCTCCGGCGGTGAGCCGCTCCACCTGCTCGTCGGTCGCGAAGGCGTCGAGATAGGTGAAGACCGTGTTGCCCTCCAGATGGCCCGGATCGCTGACCTGGAGGTGGAGAGGGTCGGTGTACATCGTCTTGACCTTGCGGACGACCTCGTCGGCCGAGTCGCTCAGATAGATGCAGTTGCCCAGGCTCTTGCTCATCTTTGCCTGTCCGTCGGTGCCCGGCAGCCGGAGGCATGCCTTGTTGTCGGGCAGGAGTATGTCGGGCTCTACGAGTACGTCGCCGTAGGTGTTGTTGAACCGGCGCACTATCTCGCGGCACTGTTCGAGCATTGGTTCCTGGTCCTCGCCGACGGGTACGGTTGTGGCGCGGAAGGCTGTGATGTCTGCTGCCTGCGAGATGGGGTAGGTGAAGAAGCCGACGGGTATGCTCTCGCCGCTGAAGCCTCGCATTTGTATCTCTGTCTTGACGGTGGGGTTGCGCTGGACGCGGCTGACGGTGACGAGGTTCATGTAGTAGAACGACAGCTCGCAGAGCTCGGGGATGAGGCTCTGTATGAAGAGCGTGCTGCGCGCCGGGTCGAGTCCTGCCGACAGGTAGTCGAGTGCGACCTCGATAACGTTCTGGCGGACCTTTTCGGGATTGTCGAAGTTGTCGGTCAGTGCCTGTGCGTCTGCCTCGAAGATGAAGATCTTGTCGTATAGGCCTGAGTTCTGGAGCTCGACCCTGCGGCGGAGCGATCCCACGTAGTGTCCGATGTGGAGGCGGCCGGTGGGTCGGTCGCCGGTAAGGATTACTTTCTTTTTCTGTTCCATGTTGTGTATTGTTGGCTATTGTTTCTATACATTATTATATATATATAGGGGCTTGGCGGCGGTGCGGTTCTCGGTCGGCCGTCGTGACGGGGCGTCAGAAGCGCTTCCTGACCTCGTCCTCGCGCAGTATGGTGAGGATGGTCTCGCCGGTGGGTGTGATGTTCGGCATGGGGCATCGGAGCAGGTCGCTGAGCATCTGCTCCATCTCGTCGTCGCCGAGTACCTGCCCGACGGGTACTGCCGTGCGGCGGGCCATGGTCAGTGCGGCGCTGTGTCGCATGGCGGCGAGCTGTCCGCCTGCGCCGGCCGCGGTCTGGTCGGGTAGGGTGGTGCCGTCGGTCGCGGGCTGTCCCTCGGGGGCTTCCGCCAGGATTTCGTGGATGATGCCTACGGGGTCGGCTCCGTCGAGGCCGGACGGTACGCCCAGCAGGCTGTAGCTGCCTCCTCCGAGCGGCGAGATCTCGAATCCGAGGCCCTGCAGCACGCCGGCGGCGCCTTCCATCGCCACGCTCTCCGCGCCCGAGAGCTGTATCAGTTCCGGGAAGAGGAGGCCCTGGGTGCCGGCGCGGTGCTGCTCCATCTGCTCCATGTAGCGGTCGTATAGTATCCGTATGTGAGCCCGGTGCTGATCGACCATCATGAGGCCGCTCTGCACTGCGGTGATGATATACTGCCCGCGGTACTGCATGTGCCGTCCGGCCGGGATGTCGGCCTCGTCGCCTCGGCTCTCGATGCCTTCCAGTGGCAGCATCGATGCCTGCTCCTGCGTGGTCGGCTGCTTCCGGGCGCCGTCCTTGATGTCGTGCTCTATGTCGCTGTACAGCAGCTCCCAGTTGACTCCCGCGGCCGTCTTCGGTCCTGTTCGGAACGGATTGTAGCCCGGTGTGCTGTGGATCTGGGGGGCGTGCACGTCCTTTCCGCCGTCGGCGCCGAAGACTGGGATGTCCGGCCGGCCCTCGGTGTCGAACTCTATGCTGGGCACTGCGCCCCAGCGCCCGAGCGCGTCGCGGACGGCGGCGACCACCACCTGCCATATCTGCATCTCGTTCTCGAACTTGATCTCAGTCTTCGTCGGATGGATGTTAACATCGATGCTGGCGGGGTCGACGTGGAAGTGGAGTACATACGGCACCTGCTCGCCCTCGGGAATAAGATGCTCGTAGGCGGTCATTACCGCCTTGTGGAAATATGCGTGACGCATGTAGCGACCGTTCACGAAGAAGAACTGATGCAGTCCCTTCTTCCTTGCCGTCTCGGGCCGGCCGGTGAATCCGGTCAACCGCAGCAGGCTCGTCTCTACCTGCACCTCGATGAGTCCTTCGCCGAATCGGCGTCCCAGGACGTTGTCGACCCTCTGGCGCAGGCTTGCCGACGGGAGCTGCATGAGCAGGTTGTCGTTGTTGGCAAGGGTGAAGGCCACCGACGGGTTTATCAGCGCCACCCTCTGGAACTCCTGCGTAATATTGTTCAGCTCGGTCTGGTTCGACTTCAGGAACTTCCGGCGCGCCGGGATGTTGTAGAAGAGGTTCCTCACCTCGAAGTTCGCGCCGACCGGACAGGCGCACGGCTCCTGGCTCGTCACCCGGCTGGCTTCGATGGTCAGCCTGGTGCCGAGCTCCTGGTCGATGGTGCGGGTGGATAGCCTGACTTGCGACACTGCGGCGATGGACGGTAGCGCCTCGCCCCGGAATCCCATGGTAGAAAGCGAGAACAAGTCCTCGGCCTTCCGGATCTTTGATGTGGCATGACGCTCGAATGCCATGCGGGCATCGGTGTCGCTCATGCCTTTCCCGTCGTCGATGACTTGTATCAGGGTGCGCCCCGCATCCTCGAGAATGACGGAGACGTTGGCAGCCCCGGCATCGATGGCGTTCTCCATCAATTCCTTTACTACCGAGGCCGGACGCTGTACGACCTCGCCTGCTGCTATCTGGTTGGCTACTGAGTCGGGGAGTAGTTGTATGATGTCCATGTGTTTGTCGCCCTGATTATCTCAAAAGAAAACGCCAGAGAATGATCATGACGAAAAGCAACAGAATCCACAGTGGCCACCCGAACCTCCGGCTGCGCTCTTTGTGTCGCTGAAGGTGCGGCGTGTAGTTGATGAACTTTCCCTTGAAATGGTCGGGCTCGATGTCAACGGACGCGCTCTTGGCCGTGCCGTTCCCGTTGCTGCCTGCGCCCGGGTTATTCACTCCGTTGCCGCCGGTTGAGCAAGTGGTGCCGTCGGTTGGGCAAGCGTTGCCGTTGGTTGGGCTAGTGGTGCCACCGGTTCCGGCTTCTGGTTTGTACCCTTCCTGCAGCCTGACCTCATCCACAAGCTTCTTTATCCTTTCCTGCCGCTCATCGGTGAAGATGTTCACGGGCCTGTATCGGCGTGGTTCTCTGTTCTTGAACATTCCCATTATCGCGTCTCCTATCTTCTTCTCTTTGTCTGTTGCCTACTGGCGATTGATATATTATTGTGTGATTGTCCTTTTCTATTGCTCCTTTTTCTCCTCTGTTGCGGAGCCGTTCTGTGCCTGCTGCTCAGCCTTTACCGAATAGGTCTGCAGGGGTTGCGCGGTCTGTGCCGAGCCGTTCTGTGCCTGCTGCTCAGCCTTTACCGAGTCGTTCTGCAGGGGCTGCGCGGTCTTTGTATCCGTCCCCTCTTCCGGTGCCTTAGCCTTTTCTGGTTCGTTACCGGCTTCCTTCTTTTCCTCAGGCTTGGCTGCCTCAGTGTTCTGCTTCCGTATGTTTGACAGTTTCTGCCGTGGAGCAGAACGCTGTACGCTCTCTTTCAGCCCGCTGCCTTCCTTCTTCGACCTCCATACGAACAAGTCGGTCTTGTCATAGGGACGGATGTAGTCAAACCATGCAAAGTTTGACAGATAGAGTTTGTTAGCAGGAATGAGTGGGATAGGGTACATTACGCCGGTTGCTGCAGGCATCCAAATATGATCTACGCGACGATGCTCGAGGAACAACTTTAACAGGGCCGTTTCCGTATAGTTCATCTCCACCATAATGCTGTCCTCGTCAAATGGATAGTAGTTAAGATAGACATTGCTGTTAACGGTCGTCAGGTAGATTTCTCCGTTGTTGAAGTACGAGTTGATCTCCTTGCCTGTCACTTGGTTGTAGTGAATGCTGTCAAGCTTCTCCACGGATAGGGCCTGTCTCAAGACCTTTATGCTATCCATCGTGCTGTCATTGAGGAAAATCTGAATCTCTTCCCCTAAAAGTTGCTGACCGTTCAGCCACATGATAGGGTCCTGATACATCGTCAAGCAGGAATCCTTTGAGTTGTATACCAAAGAGTCGCATACAGCCTGCACATCAGCCCTGAAAGCTCTCATGTGCTTATAGCCATGCATAACGCGATACATGCTGTCCGAGTCGTTAAAGTAGGTTATGACCTTGAACGTGTCTGCATGTGCCCATAGCGTATCTTGTTGCGAGAAGTCAGCCACAACGGCGCTGTCGTAAGCTTCAAAATATCCGTTGTTCTCATCGTAGAAGCAATAGTTGCCCGTAAATGCATTCTTGTTAATTACGTCTGTGTATTCTATGTTTCCGAATGCCTTTCCTGCTTCTATCTCACTATCCCATACGATGCTGTCACCCACAAGACGCTTGCCGTTGTTCGTCAGTATACTGCGGTCAAGCAGGTACGATTCATTGTTCTGAGTATTGTAATACCCCGACTCGGAATAAATATGGCTGTCGCCGTGGTCTATGTTTGAAGGCCCGACGATAAATGCTATTGCCGTTTGGGTATTATAGTGGAGCGTATCAGATATCAGCGTCGTTTTCGTCGGTTCAGGAGGTGCAGGATTCAGCAACTTAACATTGTAATTAAAAACGGCTTCACGGGTAGATGGGCTATACTCTCCCCAGTCGCTGGTAAGTTCATTTCCTTGGTCGAGCAGACGTCCCCCCTCGAAGAAGTACCCCAGATTATATAGCCTGTCGAAATCCAAACTGTCAGTATAGAGAGTCGTCTCTCTGTGCACCAAGACAACGTTGTATCGTGCCTTTGCCAACTGGTCCAAGCCGTTGTAATAGAGCACATCGCTTTGCAATGACAGCGTATCACCCTGAATCATCTTTACATTGCCGAAAGCATCAAAACTATTTGACGCCTCATAAAAAAGAGCACTGTCGCACAGCATTATAACTCCATCGTGGTCGAATTTCACGTTTCCCACAAGAAACTGCGCTGTCCGATGGGTACGTTCATCGAAATAGAGCCGATCGGCATGTATAAGGTGAACTCGGCTGTCGGAGGGTTTCCTCTCAGTCGAGCCCTTCCGCTTGTCGGGCATTGCCAGGACCAGGCAAACAACAAACAGAAGTATTGAGCATATAAGTTGGCGTTGTTGGCTCATTACTTAATCCATCCAGGATACTGGAATTCGCAGTCGCGCCAGTCCTCATTGATTCTTACGTATATACTTTTCTGCTTTTCCTTTATCCATTCTGAAATGATCTCGTCGCTTTTCTTTTCTTCCACGACAGCACGGAGTATCTGGAAGTCTTCTGATATATGTGCACGGTGTGCTTTAATCCTGCTTTTCAATTTGGCGATAGCACAGACCTTCATCCCTTTGGAATTCACCATTTCAAATGGTTTGGATATGTCACCGACCTCCATTCCGTCAACAACTCTTGCCAATTCTGGTGACAATGCAGAAAGTTCACCCATCTCAAATCGTGTAGTCCGTTCGTCTGTGATTTCCTTCCTGTTTGTCAAAATGCCATGATTGTTTCTTGTGTCCTTATCGTCAGAGGCGTATAGGACGGCATTTTCAAAACTTATCTTCTCCTGGCGGATATCCTCTGCAATGGAATCCAAATGAACCATAGCCGTATCGATATCAGCTTGGGCTATGTGCGGATGTTTTAAGATGTGGCGACACTTAACTTTATCACCACGTTTGTCAATAAACTGAATGATGTGGTATCCAAACTCTGACTGTACGATCTTGCTCACTTTGTTCGGCTCGCTCATACTAAAGGCCACATTTGCAAATGCTGCATCAAGTTCTCCCTTACCCATATATGGAAGTTCTCCGCCCTGGCGTGCGCTACCAGTATCTTCGGAATAAAGGCGTGCTAATGTGGCAAATGAAGTCGTTCCGGAATTGACACGCTCTGTATAATCGCGTAATTCAGCCTTCAGCCGGTCTATTTCCTCTTGCGGTATGCGCGGTTGCAGGACCAGTATCTGAACCTCTACCTGTGTAGGAATCAGGGGGAGACTGTCTTCTGGCATATCTTTGAAATAGCGGCGAACTTCGGCTGGCGTCACCTTGACTTCGGAGGTTAATGACTTGTGAACCTCTTTTACGATGAGTCTGTTCTTGTACATGTCGAACAATTCCTCTCGGATTTGTGTCGCACTCATTCGCATGTATTCCTCAAGTTTCTCCTTGGATCCTGCTCTCATCACTTTCTCGTTGAAGTCTTGTTCTACATAGTTGTTTACTTCAGAATCCTCAACGTATATACTATCCAGGTCAGCCTGTTGCAAGAACAGTTTCTGTATGGCCAATTGTTCCGGAATGACACAATATGGGTTTCCGTTCAGGCTTCCTCCATATTCTAAACGCTGTTTTTCTACGTCAGAACGTAATATTGCCTCATCGCCGACAATCCAAACAACTTCGTCTATGACATTTGTTTGAGCCAAACAGCTGACCCCATACCATAGGAGACTAAACAACAGAAAGCATGTTTTTTTCATAAATAGGATGTATTTGTAAATGCTTTATCTCATTCCTTTTTCTCTGAGGTATTATTATCAGTTGATATACTTTTTACGGTCTTCAGGACGTCCTCGTGAATCTCTACCGGATAGCGTTTTCGTAATTCAGCTACAAATTCATCTTCTCGCTCACGCTGGTAGTCACTTACCACCTGGTTACCGATGTCTGTCCAGTCTGTTGGCCCTTTCTTTAATTTCTTGCCGATAATGCCGACATAGGGATATCCTTCAATGGGTACCATCTGTGAAGATTTGTCTTTCAGTGCAAGGACATCTACATTTGGGTTGTCGCCCTTTTTAAACAAGCGTCGTTCCATACGTACTGTAACACTGTCTTTGTTGAATGCTTCACGTACCGTTGTGGTCCATTTATCTTCAGGAATCTTCTTCAGAAGCTTTTGTACAGCCTTTACATCCTTGGCATTTTTACAATAATAGATCATTCCTCGGAAATGCGGTTCCTTCCATGCGTACTGTCTCTTGTTCTTCTTGAAGTAATTGGCAATTCCAAGGGTGTCTTTACTGGCTGGTTCCCATACCTCGCGCTGGCATTCTTCAAAGAGCAGCAAGCCGTCGTGGTATTCCTGTATCAAATATTTAAGCTCCATGTCCTGGGCACAGAACTGTTCTGTCTTTTCATCCAGAATTTCTTCAACAGTCTTTTGGGGAGTTGATTGCTGAGACATAGACTCAAGCATCCGTGCAGCAATATGATCTGCTATACCTTGACTTTCAAGGTAGCGTTTGATGTTCGGTCGCAGTTCCTCATAACTCTCTAAGTCTTTTTTGCCTAAGAGTTTTACGATATGATACCCGACAGTCGAAAGGAAAGGTTGTGAATATTGTCCCACCTCGAGTGAATAGGCTACATCCTCAAATTCCTTCAGTGTCTGATTTGGTCCCACCCAAGGAAGTGCACCTCCTTTGACGGCAGACTGAGGGTCTTGTGAAACATTTTTTGCAAGGGTCTCAAAGTCTGCACCATCTTGTAGTGCTTTAAATACAGAATCAATTCGAACCTTGGCAGCTTCCTGTTCATTTTTGTCCGCAGTTTGCTTCACTCGGATAAAGATATGGGATGGTTGAATCAGTTGCTTGCCTTGAAGGCTTTCTTTTATTCGTGTATAATAGGTTTGACACTCTTGTTCAACGGCACCGTCCGGAACCAACATAGGACGAATTTGTTGGTCGCGGTATGTCCGAAACTCTTTCTGAAAACTGCTCAGCGTGTCTAAATGAGCATCTAAAGCTGCCTGGACTTTCAATTTGTAGTTGACAAACAATTGAGCATATTCCTCAACATTTTTTTTGTCCAGTACCCCGTCGTCGTTATTCTTGTTATAGTTATATTCAAACTCACTTTTTGGTACGGGAATGCCATTGACGTGCATCACGATAGGATCTTCTTGTGCAAACAAAGAAGAGAAATATCCTGTCAACATCAGGAAATAGCATAGCTTCTTCATTATATATATCTAATTAGGAATAATTAAAATGTGACAGTCATCCCCTTACTACTGCGGGCGACTATAGTTGGGAGCTTCGCTAGTTATTGTCACGTCATGTGGGTGACTTTCCTGTACACCTGCATTGGTAATTCTCACAAACTTGGCATTGTGCAGGTCGTTTATAGTTGCAGCACCACAATATCCCATGCCACTACGCAAGCCGCCAATTAGTTGGAAGATGACTTCTTGCACAGTGCCCTTATATGGCACACGGCCGGCTATGCCTTCAGGAACTAGTTTCTTTACGTCCTTCACACCCGCCTGAAAATACCTGTCTTTACTGCCACATTCCATAGCTTCCAAAGATCCCATACCCCTGTAGCTTTTGAATTTGCGGCCGTTATATATAATTGTATCACCCGGGCTTTCTTCAGTTCCAGCAACTAATGAACCAATCATAACGCTATATCCGCCTGCTGCTAATGCTTTTACGACATCACCGCTATATCGTAGTCCGCCGTCAGCAATTAGAGGCACACCTGTATCTTTTAGTGCGCAGGCTACATCATAGACGGCACTAAGTTGGGGCACACCTACGCCGGCCACCACGCGAGTGGTACATATGCTACCAGGGCCAATACCGACTTTAACACCGTCAGCTCCAGCCTCTACCAACATCTTAGCTGCTTCGCCTGTGGCTACATTGCCTACAACAAAGTCTACGTTAGGAAAAGCCTGTTTGGCTTCTTTCAGCTTCTCTATTACTGATTTACTATGACCGTGGGCTGTATCAATGACAATAGCATCCACATCTGCAGCGACTAAAGCCGCTATTCTATCTAATGTATCGACAGTCACTCCCACACCTGCTGCCACACGCAGCCGGCCTTTACTGTCCTTACAGGCCATGGGCTTGTCTTTTGCCTTCGTAATATCTTTATATGTAATAAGGCCTATAAGTTTGTCCTCTTCGTCTACTACTGGAAGTTTCTCAATCTTGTTCTCTTGCAGGATTTGGGCTGCGGCCACCAAATCTGTCTGTACGTGAGTCGTTACGAGGTTCTCACTGGTCATTACCTCGTCTATGAGTCGGTTTACATTACGCTCAAAGCGTAGGTCGCGGTTTGTGACGATGCCGACCAGATGCCTTTCTTCATCAACTACAGGAATACCGCCAATGTGATACTCAGACATGAGATCTATGGCGTCTTGTACCCTGCGGCCTCGCTGAATGGTTACGGGGTCATATATCATTCCGTTCTCGGCACGTTTTACAATAGCGACTTGGCGTGCCTGTTCTTCAATACTCATGTTTTTATGAATCACACCGATTCCACCTTCACGCGCAATGGCAATAGCCATGGTGCTTTCAGTAACAGTGTCCATCGCCGCTGTTACAAAAGGAATTTTTAGTTCAATGTTACGTGAAAATCGGGTACTAAGTTCAACCGTCCGGGGCAAAACCTCAGAATAGGCTGGAACCAAAAGGACGTCGTCAAATGTCAAACCGTCCGTTACAATCTTATCTGCAATAAATGAAGCCATAGTGTGTAGGTTTTTATTGCGTGCAAAGATACAAAAAAAAGTTGATAGTGATGATATTGAATAAACAGACTTTTGCCTTAATGATGTTTTTTTATGATTTTTTATAATGTATGGGCTTTAGTTGGCCATTTCAGAAAGGAATTTTACTCTAACAAGGCGGATTTCCAATTCTGTATATTCATCGCCTAATTCATCCATCGCTTCTTCTAGGTCGTCAGAGTCGGAATCCTCCAGAAAATAGTCGTAGATGTCTAGCATGTGATCTTCATCCATGACATTACGTATATAATAGTCAATATTCAGCTTCGTCCCACTATAGACAATAGCTTCTATCTCGTCCATGAGCTCTTCAATGCTAATGCCCTTGGCGCGCGCTATATCTTCTAGAGCCAGTTGCCTGTCAATTCCTTGGATTATGCTTACTTTCATCTTACTCTTGTTAGCAACAGTCCTGACTCTCAGGTCTTCTAAACGTTCAATCTCATTCTCCTTACAATGGCGCGCTATCAAATCACAGAATTCCTTACCATAGCGATTAGCCTTTCCTATGCCGACTCCCCGTATGTTCTGGAGCTCTTCGATAGTAATGGGGTAAGTCGTTGCCATGTCCTCCAGTGAGGGATCTTGGAAAATGACATAGGGCGGCACCTTCAGTCTTTCTGCTACTTTCTTGCGTAAGTCTTTTAACATGGAGAACAATTCCTCATCCAATACAGATGTGGCGGTTGCAGGTTCTTCATATTCATCAAATTCGTTATCTTCGCTGACAAGGAACGAGACAGGTGACTTCAAAAAGGCTCTGCCTGCTGGCGTAACTTTTAGCAGCCCATAGTTCTCAACCTCTTTTTCTATATATCCTGAAATCATTCCTTGGCGTAAAACGGCATTCCAATATGGGCGCTCATGGTTGTCGCCACATGCAAAGCGTTCCAGTTCTTCATGCCTGTGAGCTAAGACTTCATCGGTTTCACGGCCTACCAGAATATCTATCACATAGTCCACCTTGAAATGTTCCTTTATGTCGAGGATAACTTGTAGGGCAATTCTTAACGATTCCTTTGCTTCTATCTTGTTCTTCGGGTGGCGACAGTTATCGCAGTTCCCGCAATTATCTTTTTCATACTCCTCACCAAAATAGTGGAGGAGGAATTTTCTTCGACAAATGGACGTTTCTGCGTAGGCTGCTGTTTCTTGCAAAAGCTGGCGGCCAATGTCTTGTTCGGCAACAGGCTTGCCTTCCATGAACTTTTCCAATTTCTGCAGGTCTTTTGGAGAGTAGAAAGTCAGGCATACGCCTTCTCCTCCGTCGCGTCCTGCACGACCCGTTTCCTGATAATATCCTTCCAGACTTTTGGGAATATCATAGTGAATGACGAATCTTACGTCTGGTTTGTCTATACCCATGCCAAAGGCAATGGTAGCCACGATAACATCGATGCGTTCCATTAAGAAATCATCCTGTGTCTCGCTTCGAACCTGCGAATCCATCCCTGCATGATAAGCACGGGCGTTAATATTGTTGGCTCTCAATATTTCTGCCAATTCCTCTACCCGTTTTCTGCTTAGGCAATAGATGATTCCGCTCTTGCCCTTGTTCTGTAGAATGAAACGCGTTATATCTTTGTCTACGTCCTTTGTTTTCGGGCGAATCTCGTAATATAGATTGGGCCTGTTAAAAGAACTCTTGAATTCAGTTGCATCAGGCATGCCCAGATTCTTTTTGATATCTCCGCGCACTTTGTCTGTCGCTGTTGCGGTAAGGGCTATGACTGGTGCCACGCCTATCTGGTTTACAATAGGACGGATGCGTCTATATTCCGGGCGGAAATCATGTCCCCACTCTGAAATACAGTGTGCCTCGTCAATGGCGTAAAATGATATTTTGATTGTGTTCAGAAATTCTATGTTTTCCTCTTTCGTCAATGATTCAGGGGCGACATATAGCAGTTTTGTTCTCCCGGATTGTATATCGTTCTTTACCTGGTCTATCTGAGCCTTGGTCAGAGATGAATTGATGAAATGTGCGATGCCATCATCTTCACTTACCATCCTGATGGCATCAACCTGGTTTTTCATTAGAGCAATCAGAGGCGAAATGACTATGGCAGTTCCCTCCATTAAAAGTGCAGGTAATTGGTAGCATAATGACTTTCCTCCACCTGTGGGCATAAGGACAAATGTGTCGTGTCCCGCCAGTAGGTTGAGGATGATAGCTTCCTGTTCGCCTTTGAACGTGTCAAATCCGAAATAGCGTTTAAGTTGTTCTGTTAAGTCGATATGTTTGATCTCTTTTGTCATGGATAATTTTGAGGTGCGTCGAGTTGTTTCTTTTTTTACTCATTCTTTCTAAAGTCAATACAAAGATACAATTTTTTCTTGGAATTATCCAAACAATTGGTGGAAATATTTGTATCTGATACAAAAAAAGAGAAGTTTCGGTGTAAAACTTCTCTTGCAGACCTATACCTTAATATATATATTATGCTAGACTATGTTTCTTCTCAATCTGTTGCTGAGCGTACTTCAAAGTAATGTTCAGTTCCTTGATCTTCTTTGATGGGGCTTCAAACTGGGCATCTATCATGATGGCTTCTACAATGCTGCGAAGACCTCTGGCCCCTAATTTATATTCAACCGCTTTGTCAACGATATATTCCAAGACTTCGGAGTCAAACGTCAGCTTTATTCCATCCATTTGAAACAACTTTTCCTGTTGTTTGATGAGTGAGTTTTTGGGTTCAGTCAGAATACGTCTTAAGGCCTTACGGTCCAGAGGGTCCAGATAGGTGAGCACTGGAAGGCGTCCGATTATCTCAGGTATCAGACCAAAGGATTTCAGGTCTTGGGGCAGAATATACTGCATAAGATCTTTGGTGTCTATCTTTTGCCGATGTTGAACATTGTTGTAGCCTACGACATGTGTATTCAATCGCTGTGCTATCTTTTTTTCAATGCCATCGAATGCTCCGCCACAGATGAAAAGAATATTTCTAGTATCTACATGAATATAGTCTTGATCTGGGTGTTTCCGTCCTCCCTTGGGCGGAACGTTTACGATAGAGCCCTCTAGCAATTTCAGAAGCCCTTGCTGTACACCCTCTCCGCTAACGTCACGGGTAATGCTGGGGTTGTCGCTCTTGCGTGCTATTTTGTCTATCTCATCAATGAAAACGATACCTCTTTGGGCTGCTTCGACATTGAAATCAGCCACTTGTAATAATCTGCTCAATATGCTTTCCACGTCTTCGCCCACATAACCTGCCTCAGTAAATACGGTAGCATCCACAATGGTAAATGGTACCTTCAAAAGATGGGCAATGGTACGGGCCATCAGCGTCTTGCCTGTTCCGGTAGCGCCTACCATGATAATGTTGCTCTTCTCAATCTCTACTTCGTCGTCGGTCTTCTGCTGAAGCAGGCGTTTATAGTGATTGTATACTGAGACCGATAACACGCGTTTGGCATCATCTTGTCCAATGACATACTGGTCCAGATAGTCTTTTATGTCACGTGGAGTGGGAAGGCTTTTTAGGTTTAATTTAGTATTGTTAATACTGGCGCTTATCTGATTCTCTTGAACTATGTTATAGGCCTGTTCTACACATTCGTTACAGATGAAGCCATTAAGTCCAGTCAATAGAAGGGCTACGTCTTTCTCTGAACGACCGCAGAATGAGCATTTCCTGTATTGCTTCATTTCCGTTAGGCTTTATTCTTACGTACCAGCACCTCGTCTATCATGCCATACGCCTTGGCTTCCTCGGCCGTCATCCAATAGTCACGATCACTGTCTGCCCATACCTTTTCATAATCGGTATGTGAATGATTGGCTATGATGGTGTACAATTCTTTTTTTAACTTTTGAATTTCACGGGCCGTTATCTCAATGTCACTGGCTTGTCCCTGTGCTCCTCCCATAGGTTGATGGATCATTACCCGGCTATGGGGTAGTGCACTGCGTTTTTCTTCAGTACCAGCCACCAGGAGTACAGCTGCCATGCTGGCTGCCATGCCGGTGCAGATTGTGGCTACGTCGCAGCCAATAAACTGCATCGTGTCATAAATTCCCAATCCTGCATGGACGCTACCGCCGGGACTGTTAATATAAATGCTGATGTCCTTTCCGGGATCAACACTGTCCAAATAGAGTAATTGGGCTTGAAGGGTGTTTGCTGTGTAGTCATCAATTTGAGTGCCCAAAAAAATGATGCGATCCATCATCAGACGGCTGAATACATCCATTTGGGTAACATTCAGTTGCCTCTCTTCCAGGATGTAAGGATTCAGATATTGGTTCTGCATACTGATAACGTCATCTATCACCATACTGTCTATGCCAATATGGCGGGTCGCAAACTTCTTAAAGTCATTATTCATAGTGTTTGACATTATGTTGTTTTTGCTTATTTGGGGTGATTAAATAGGGACGGTTCCTTGCAAGTAAGCCGCCCCTGACTTTGGTATATGGTTGACGCGTATGCGGAAAACTCCTTAGGCCTCAACCGTAGTTTCATACAGTTTGTTGAATTCTGCCAATGTGACAGCCTTCTTTTTCAGTTTTACAACGTCCTTAGCCTTCTGGGCTATCTTGTTTTCTTCCGCACGACTGACAAGTCCTTCAGCTTGCTCTTTGTTTTCAAGCATTTTGTTAGCATAGTTCGTCAATACGTCATCGGGTACGTTCATCATGCCATATTGCTCAAACTGCATGCGTGCTGCAGCTTTGGCTGTTTCCAACACGTCGGGCTGCTCAACTTTTATTTCCAGTTGGTCTGAGAGCTGTTCCTTAATAAGATGCCAAGTTAATTCCTTCAAGCTAAGCTGGAAGTTCTTTTCAATGTTCTCAACGTCTTTGTCCGGATTGTTCAGTTTCATTATACGCTTCAGCATAGCTTCGGGGAACTCTAATTCGCCAACACGTTTTGTCAAGTAGGTTTTCAAGTCTTGAATGAATCTGAAATCGCTGTCAGCAGCAAATTGAGCCTTCATTGTCTTACGGATATTCTCGGCAAACTCCTCTTTGCTCTTTACTACTCCTTCACCCAGAATCTGATCAAAGAGATCCTGGTTTACTTCTGCGGCCTCGTAGCGGGTGATTTCTTCTATCTGGAAACTGAAGTCTGACTTTATCTCTTCAGCTTCTTCCTTAGTGATTCTCAACAGGCTGGAGAGTTCTACCGTACTATTGTCGTATGCTTTTGCTGGGTTGAAAACGACTACGTCATTAACTTTGGCGTTGTCAAATTTTGCCTTTTCCTCGTCGTTCTTCATGTAATCTGGCAGCATGACAGCGCTTTCCACTTGAATTCCCCCTTCCAGTGTGTTGCCTTCGGCATCAAGTTGAGCCAACAGGCCTTTCACCATGTCTTTTGGCTGATAGGCATCTACCTTTTTATATTGACCGGCGCGTTGTGCATAGGCATTGATCTGCTCTTCCACCATGTTATCGTCAACATTGATGGTATAGTACTCCACGGTGTCTTTCTTTGTCAATGTGCCATCGAATTCGGGAGTCAGGGCAACGTCAAAGACAAAAGTAAAATCATCCATTGTCTGGAAGTCCACTTCTGGCTGTTTCTCCTCGTCGGGCAAAGGCTCGCCCAAGATGTTTATTTTCTGTTCACGGATGTACTTGTAGATTTCGTGACCTAAGATCTTATTGACTTCCTCTGCAGTTATCTCTGTGCCGAAGCGTTTCTTCAGCAGGCCCATTGGCACTTGTCCGGGGCGGAATCCTGGCATGTTGGCCTTTTTTTTGAAATCTTTCAGTGCGGCAGTGACTTTTTCTTCATAGTCAGCCTTCTCAAGTTTGATGGTCAGTAAGGCGTTTACCTTGTCTACGTTTTCGAATGAAATATTCATCGCTTTCTTTATCTATTTATTAATATAAAATACAACTTTTTACCAAAATGCCTGCAAAGGTACAAATAAGCGAGCGATAAACAAAATAAATCGTGAAATTTATTTATTTATCCGAGCGAAAGTACTTTCGATTATAACTCAAAGGTACGAAAATTTCGATTAAGCGAAAAGAAAAAGAATGTATTTTTTTTCTTGAGCGTGAGAAATTTGTAGTCAAGCCTCAAAATTGCGATTAAGCGAAAAGAAAATGAAGGTAATCGCAGGCAATGAAAGGCGCCCTCCACGTTTCATTAAGGAACCTAATGGAAAAAATAACGCCCTCGGCATCAAAAGGTTTTCCCCTGGTTGAATATTTTTTGTTGCTGGGCGAGCAACATAAGTTGCCAGTCGGGCAACACAAGTTGTTGGGCGAGCAACATAAGTTGTTGGGCTGGCAACATAAAATACATCATCATTCAACTTTCTCAAGCTTGCTTGCCTTGGCCTTCTGCCGAGCTTGCTCTAGCTCGGCAAAGTCGGAACGAGTTCCACTTTGCTCTCGCTTCTTGCGCTCCGCAGGTGCTCAGGCGAGCAATCTCGGAGTCTTTTTTTATCCGAGCGAAAGTTTTTTTTGAATCAGCCGTTTCGAGCGAAATGTCTTAGCGAGGGCTTTTATTTTGATTCCTTTGGCATATAGCGGAAGTTGTTGTTAATAATAGCCTTTACCAGTTCTTTTCCCCGTACTTTGTATCCATTGCTTTTGTTCACGCCGGCAAAGTCAGCCATTACGATACCTGTTGGGCCTGCCTTGTGTGATTTCAGATAATCAACGATAGCGGTATTTGTGTGGGAGGCGTTTTGGCGATAACCGTCACTCAGGGCAAAGGACTCCCCATAAAGGGTGTCCGCAAGGGCATAAGCAGAAGCCATGTTGAAAAACCAGATTGCATTGGCTGGAGAAGTACTTTCGTGGCTGGTGCTGAAATCCAGCATTCTTTTGATGATGTCGATCTTGGTCTGCTGAGTACCTGGAGCATGGGTTGCCCAATAGTCCTGGACGTAACAGGTTGTGTACAAACCAGCCTTAGCTTTGATGCGGCAGCTGGTCTGGCTCTTCCAACTTTCTGAGCCGGTCCAACCCATAAAGAAACCGCCGGTTACGGGCTCGTCTGCATATCTGTCGCGGCTTATGATAAGAATCTTGCCGCGAACGTCCTTGACGGTCAGTGTGCTGTTGAAGTCCACGAGGTAATTCTTTATTTCATTGCTATTCAATAATTCTACGGCAAGATCATTATAGTTCTTTTCCGTGTCTCCGTCGCTTTCATGGTTCATGATGATGATGGCGAACTCGGTGGGATTGGCAATGAGCAGGTCGCGCAGCATGAACAGCACATCGTCAAATCGCACATTCGTGGAGATTATGCTGTGGTTTATGTGGAGATAGTCGCCTCGGGAACAGGGGCGGAGGTCGAAAGCCCTGATGCCGGCCTTCCATTGTCTGGCTATGTCAAGGTCCTGGGTGCGGGCAAAGTGTTCGCCAATAGCTGCCACATCCGGTTCAAAGCCGTTGCCTGTGCCGGAATCGTGTGTTCCGGGTATGGAGAGCATGCAAATCAGCGCACTGTCGGGCAGTTTGCTCATCCAGTTTTTAGCCTCTGAGGACAGGGCTATGACTGTGGCGAGTGCCAGGGTAAGCAGGATGTTCTTCTTCATATTATTCAGGGGTCATTAGGGTTTCCTTTTTCGATTCGGGATCATGACTTCCCGATAGTCTTCTATGTTCGTTGTATCTCTTTCGTTTCTCCCTCTCGGGCATTTGACTGCAAAGTTACAATGTTTTATGGAATTTCCACGCAATTTGACGCTAAAAATCTGCTTTCTTATACATTTTAAGGAAAAAATCAACGCACTTTTTCCAACGAATATTATATGTTTTAACGCATTTTTTCAAGCAAATGTGTCAAATCCTATCCTTTTTGGTGCGTTTATGTCTTTTCGTGAGTTGATGTCATACTTGAAGATACTAAAAAGGGGACCAGCCCATGCGGACAGATCCCTTTCATTATGTTATATTGATATTTACTTCTCAACGGCAGCCAGTGCGGCGGTTAGCGGGAGCTGATTATCAGCACTTTACGGCAAATTTGGGAAACATTTGGGAAACATTGTGAGCATGTACTGCACATTTTGCACCCGATTTCCTCAAAATATCTGACCATTTTTGCCACTTCGTTTACTTATTCGTTATTTCTATTATTTGTTAAACACTGATTGCATTACGACTTTTAAGCACGCTCTGCAAACTTGTTTGCAAAGTTAATGATTTCTTCTGACTTTACAATCATTCTGCACGATTCTCTTAAGAATGTGTTTGATTTTAATTAATAATATGGTGAAACACACGTAATTTCTGCCAAATAAGTAAAAAACACACAAATAGGCAGAATATAATAATGTTTATTTTGCCGTTTGGTGCATTTTTATTACCTTTGCGGCAAAATATAATCAAAATGAGTACAATTGTTGGAAGAAAACATGAGATAGAAGAGTTGGAGCGACTCTACTATAGTGACCGTCCTGAATTCGTTGCTGTTTATGGTAGGCGGCGAGTTGGTAAGACATATCTCATCAAGCAAGCCTTGAAAGATAAGTTCA
>JAILKU010000180.1 GCA_024693505.1 Bacteroidaceae bacterium
GTCAACTTATTCAGTACACGTCAGTGCTTCCCCTATTGACAAATATGTACCTCTTATTCCTGAATCAAGAAAAGGCCTATCCGGTTTGTATGGACAGACTGATGAACTGTAGGGATGAGATAGATGAATTGTAGAGGCAAAGTAGAGAATCAGTAGAGGGTCAGTAGAGGAAAAGTAGAGGATAAGTAGAGGATAAGTAGAGGATAAAACACAATAAACTACTTGATAAATGCATATAAATCAGTGATTTAGCTGTAAAATTGCGAGTGTCATGTAGAGGTAGATGTAATTATATGATTTCATCTGTGAGCTCACAGACAGTTTTCTCTGCTTTCTGTGCTTCTCTAACTCTAAGCTCTAAGACCTCCGGCAACTGAGCATCAAAGATATTTAACCGAACTTTCGGAAGTAATGAAACCCCTGCGTAGAAACGGCCTGAAGGGCCACCGGCACTTAGCCCAGGGCATCGCCCTGGGAAGGAAGACAACCTTGTATTAGCCTCTGGAAGCTTAGCTGGGTGTTTACCCCACCCCAATAAACCTCCCTACGGTCGCCAATCGCTCCGTTTTTATCGGCCGATTGCCCCTCAAATGGGAGGGGAATGCTGGCGCTCTTGCTCGCTGCTTCAGGAGTTGAGCTTGGCTCGACTCCTGTCACGACTGACTTATTGTCTTCCTCGAACGCGACTGATTGCATCGAGCCAGCTTACGCTCGGGATAACTCAAACAAGTTTAACTTTGTTGACTTTGCTTATGCTCGGCATCGCTCAAGCAAGCTTGGTGTGCTCTCACTCAATCGCAAAGGTGGCTCTCCCCTCGCATAATCGCAGCATTCGGGATAGTTCATGCAAGCATGACTCTCCGCTCGCTGCTCTGGGAGTTCTTCGGTCAAGCCTCAGGCGCAGGCGGAACATAATTGACCTTCGGTCGACTCCATTCGCGACTCGGCCAAATGAAAGCGAGCTTTCAATTATTGCTGTCCGGTAAAAGTTTTTATTCTTTCTTGGGTGTTGTGCATTCGTTCACAAGATAGACAATGCTCATATAGGGAATGCCGGTATTGTTTTCCAGTCCTATCTCGCAGGTACGGCTGTTGGAATACCCGACCTCAATGTGATTGTCCTCAATCTGCGGGCGGAGTTTCCTTAACCCATATCTGTTCAGCTCGGGGAACGTGAAGCCTCGGTCGCCGGCAAATCCGCAACAGCCGACGCCCTCGGGCAGGAAAACGTTTGTCGAGCACATCCTGGCAAGGGCGATTAGGTCGTCTGCCACTCCCATCTCCCGGGTTGAACACGTCAGGTGCAGGGCGATATGACGGTCTGTGGGGTGGAAGTCCAATCGTGGTACAAGATACTTTATGATGAATTCGGCCGGTTCATAGAGGTGCATCTTGTCTATCACCTTCTTCATGCGGTGCAGGCAGGGGCTTTGGTCGCAGAGAACAGGGTACTTGCCTTCTTCTGAGGCTTTCCATAATGCGGCTTCCAGTTCGGCACTCTTGCGGTCTGCTATATCGAGCATGCCCTTCGATTCCCAGATCAGCCCGCAACACATCCGTTCCATCCCCTCTGGGAATATGACTTCATAGCCGGCCTTCATCATCAGTTGGATTACTTCATCTACGAGGTCGCGCTCCTTGCCTCCTCTCCTCGACTGCCCCATCGTCTGGTTTATGCAACTGGGGAAATAGACGACTTTATGTTCAGGTTTTTGAGCAGGGAAATCGGTTTTTTCGTGCGGCAGCGGGCGTTCTCGATTCATTTTCTTTATATCCGACGGTCCCGGTTGGCGTTTCTTCTTGGGCATGGCGCTTGTCCATAGCGGGAGGCCCATCTTGTTCATGCCCAGGCTGAAGGTCGTCATCATTTTTGAGCCGAGGGCGAGATGGGCCAGATGAGCCACATCGAGCACAATGCGAAGTCCCGACTTGATGCCGGCAAGGTGATTGGCGGCAAATTCACCTATTTTATATCCCATAGGATTATCGTTCATATCCAGCTGACGAATGAGGTGAGTCAGCTCACCGGTGTTGATTTTCATCGGGCAGGAGGTAGCACACAGTCCGTCCGTGGCGCAGGTCTGGTCGCCATAGTACTTATATTGTTTCTTCAATGTTTCCAGTCGTTCAGGATTATTGCCTGTCATGGCCAGATGCCGGATTTCGCGCTGTATAGTGATACGCATTCGAGACGACAGCGTTAGTCCGCAGGACATGCAGTTTACTTCGCAGAAGCCGCACTCAATGCATTTGTCGGCACGCTTTGCCTGTTTTATGGTTTCCCTGGCGGACGAGCGTGACGGATTCATCAGATATCGTCCTCCATCGGGCACGCTGGCGAAGTCGAAGTCCAGGATGGGTAGCGGTTTCAGGCATTTGATGAAGCAATCGGGGTCATCGTTGAAGATCACGCCCCGGTTGAGCAGGTCCTCGGGGTCGAAGATGTCCTTCAGCTCCCGCATCACCTTGTATGCTTTCTCGCCCCATTCATATTTCACGAACGAGGCCATGTTGCGCCCTGTGCCGTGCTCAGCCTTCAGCGAACCGTCATACTGCTGCACCACCAGCCTTGCCAAGTCGCGCATCATCCCGGCATATCGGGCCACCTCATGTTCGTCGGCAAAGCTCTGGTTCAGGATGAAGTGGTAGTTACCCTCGAAGGCATGGCCGTAGATGCAGGCATCGTTGTAGCCATGGTCGGCAATCAGCTGCTGCAGCTTCACCGTGGCCTCTGGAAGCGATTCGATGGGGAATGCCACATCTTCTATCAGGCACGAAGTCCCTGCCGGCCTGGTGCCGCCCACACTGGGAAAGATGCCGGCGCGGATGGCCCAGTATTTGCTATAGACAGAGGGATCTTCAGTAAACTCTAGCGGGAGGTAAAGACGGAATCTGTCGAGGCACGCCTTGATTGACGCTATTTTCGATAGTAGTTGTTCCCGCGTAATCGCCTTGGTCTCCATCAGGACTGCAGTCAGGTTGCGATAGTCGCCTGGAGGTACATCCGCGATTTTCCCGTTGTCCACATCTTTCCGGTACTGCAGATAAACAGGGTCGTCCACGCTGCTCAGCGATTTGTAGTCCAGCATCTCCGCGCTTTTTACCACCAGGTTCTCCCCGCTGAACGCCAAGTCCTCTTCGTCGGCTTCCAGCTTCTTCAGAGCAACCACAGCCTGGCAACTCTCCTTCATAGACATAAAATAGACCATTGCCGAAGCCTTGTAGGGGTAATCCTTCAGCGTCTTCATCGTCACTTCCGAAAGGAAGGCCAGCGTGCCCTCGGCGCCTACGATTGAATGGGCGATGATGTCGAACGGATCATCGTAGGCCACGAGCGGCCGCAGATTCAGGCCCGTTACGTTCTTTATGCTGTATTTCTTTCGGATGCGGTCAGTCAGTTCCTTGTCGGCACGAACCTTGTCGCGCAATGCTTCTATCCTGGCGATGAAATCGGGATGAGACTTGCGAAATGCTTCCCTGCTGGCTTCATCGCCGGTATCCAGTATGGTGCCGTCGGTCAGCACGATGCGCGCTGAGACCAACATACGGTCGCTGTTGGCGTGAACGCCGCAGTTCATGCCCGACGCATTGTTGGACACGATTCCCCCAACCATGGCAGAGCCGATGGAGGCAGGATCTGGCGGGAAAACCCTGCCGTAGGGCTTCAGAATCTGGTTCACCCGAGCCCCCACGATTCCCGGCTGCAGGCTAATCTCCAGATCATCCCCCTTAAACGCCAGTTTATATTTTTCCCAATGCTTGCCGGCCACAATGAGCACCGAGTCTGTACAGCTCTGTCCGCTGAGTGAGGTACCGGCGGCGCGGAACGTAAACGGCATGCTGTGTTTCCGGCATAACTGCATGATGGCTGCTATCTCCCTTTCCCCGTCGCTCCGCACAACGACCTTTGGAATCTGACGGTAGAAGCTGGCATCGGTTCCCCAGCCAAGGGTGCGTAACTCGTCGGTATAGATACGGTCAGAAGGCACTAGCTTTCTGAGCTCCTTCAAGAACTTTTCTTTCATAGCGGCGGCAAATGTCTTATTATACATTATATTAATAAATAGTCTCCGGATGAGCTGATGACGACGCCGGGCATCGCTTTCTGCTCCGTCGTCGGCTACCCGGAAGCGCTGCTTTTGTCTCTTTCATTCTGCTGCAAAAATACAAAGAATTCGCCGCATAGCGTCACATAAAGGATGACTTTTTGCAGAAGTTGCAACATTTTAACAGAATATATTCCCATTTGTTTAGGATTTATTTGGAAAAAGACTAACTTTGCAGACAAAATATCAAAATAAACACTATGGCAACAGAAACTTTGGCCCAGGAATCAAAGGGATTCTACAAACTGTCGTGGCTTCAGCGCATCGGATTCGGTTCGGGCGACCTGGCACAAAATCTTATCTTCCAGACAACATGCATGTACCTGTTGTTTTTCTATACCGATATCTACGGACTCTCGGCAGTTGACGTCTCCGTGATGTTTACGGTGGGAAACGTGGCTAATGTCATCTGGGATCCCATTGTCGGGGCGCTCATCGACAAGCACTCGCCCCGCCTGGGCAAATACCGGGCCTATCTCGTCTATGTCGGCATTCCCCTGACGGGCTTCGCCATCCTCTGCTTCTGGAACGGCTTCGCCCCATCGCTGCTCTATGCCTACGTAACGTATATCGCCATGACGTTGCTCTATACCTTTATTAATGTGCCGTACGGCGCCCTGAACTCGTCGCTGACGCGCGATACCGACGAGATTACCATCCTGACGAGCGTGCGGATGTTCATGGCCAACTGCGGCGGCCTGGCTGTCGGCTCAGGCCTGCCCCTGCTGATTGCATACTTCACGAAGGAAGAGTCAGAGGGCCTGCCCAAGGATCCTGCAGCCTGGTTCACCACGATGACCATCTATGCTCTGGTGGGACTGCTCCTGCTGTTCTTCTGCTTCAGCCAATGCAAGGAGCGTGTGGTGATGGACAAGAGCGAGGCGGCTAACGTGAAGGTCAGCGACCTCTGGATGGAGTTCTTCCACAACCGTCCCCTGCGCGTCATTGCCTTCTTCTTCATCACGGCTTTTGCCATGATGTCGATAGGTAACGCAGCCGGCGCCTACTTTATCAACAGCAATATGCACGGCTCGCCCGACCAGCTCTCCCTTTTCATGGGGCTGGGTTCGTTCCCCTCGTTCATTTTCATGCCGCTGGTGCCCCTTATCAAGAAGCTGGTGGGCAAGAAGAACATGTTCTACATCTTCCTCTCGGTCGCCATCATCGGTATGGCCTTCCTCTATGGTGTGGCCAAGATGGACCAGCCGAGCATGACCCTCGTCTATATTGCCCAGTTCGTGAAGTCAACCGGTGTCATTGTGGCTACGGGATATATGTGGGCCCTGGTGCCCGAGGTCATTTCCTACGGCGAATACGTCAGCGGCAAGCGCATAGCCGGTATCGTGAATGCCCTGACGGGTATCTTCTTCAAGGCTGGAATGACC
>JAILKU010000019.1 GCA_024693505.1 Bacteroidaceae bacterium
ACCCAGGAAGGCGCAGTTGCGCAGATGGGTTGCCGCACCCGCATAGCCGACCAGGCCGCCGCACATGTCGGTAAGCCCGTTGGGCGTGGTGATGCTGCCCACCGAGATACAGTTGGTCATGTAGGTCTCCGCATTGGGCACACCGATGATGGTACCGTGCGTACCGTCACCCTCTATCGTACTGATGATCTGCACGTCAACCAGGATGTTCTTCAAGTAGTTGACGGGAGTGCTGTTCGCATGACCCACCAGACCGGCAGCAAACTTCTTGCTGGTCTCAACGGTACCCTTCACTGCCAGGTTGCTGATCGTGGCGCCGCAGATGTTGGGGAACGGCGCGTTGTTCTCGACCTCATTGTCGGGGAGCGCAATCTCGAGCGTATGGCCCATGCCGTCGAACTCGCCGGAGAACCAGTAGCTGGGGCTCAGGAAGGCCGTACGGTCCTTGTAGTCCACGTCGGTCATCAGGCGTGCGCTGTGATACTCGCCACCCAGCTCATGATCCTTCACGAACCAGTCCACGCAGTCCTTGTCCTTCAGCAGGAAGAAGCCCTCGGCATCGCGCTCGGCGAGGAAGGGATTCCAGTAGTAGCAGTTCTGGCACTTGCCGCCCACCATGACATGCTTGGGAGCCTCAGCGCCGCCCTCATTGTTGAAGACGGTTCCCTCGCCCACGTTGCCGGCGCAGTCTGCAACAGTGCCGTTGGCAAACACCTGCTTGTGGGTATTGAAGGGCACGGGATACTCGTCCTCGCCCAGCGTCTGCGTCCATACGATATTGCTCTGGTCGCTGTTCAAGACGAAGCAGGCATTACCGTTCTTCAATTCTTCCTCGGTAATCTGGATACCCTCGTCGTCGCTGGTATCCTTCTCACGCGTCAGATAGAGGTTCATGCCGACGCGTATGTTACCGGCGTTACGGGCAACGCTGCGCGTATTGTCGGGATTGGTAGCCAGCCTCATCTTGGTCAGCGACAGGTTGTTCATGACGATACAGCGTGCGTCCAGCCATCCGATCAGGCCGCCGCAGTTGGTCGTGGCCTCGCCGACGATCTCACCGGCAGCCAGGCAGTTGATCAGCTTGCCGCCGATGTACTGGATACCCACGATACCACCGTGAGTGCCGTCGCCCGACTTCGAGCTGTTGATGGTCACCTTCGAGATACAGGAGGTGATGGTACCGCGGTTATAGCCGGCAATACCACCAGCGAAAGAGTTTCCGGTAGTAATCTGGCCGTCAACAACCAGGTTCTTCACTACGCCCTTCCAGCCTATGTACTGGAACAGGCCGCTGCCGTTCACCGTGGGATAGGCATCAAGGGTTACGGTGTGGCCCTGTCCGTCGAATACACCGTCGAAGCGGTTTGCGTCCGAGCCGATCATGGGCATGTCCGCATCGCAAACCACATCCGCCGTCAGGACGGCATTTGCCAGAGTCTCACCACCATTCACCAGTTCGGCAAAGGCGCGCAGGTCGCCGGCCGAACCAATCTGGTAGGCATCACCGGTCTTGTCGATGGCCCACACAGTCGTACCAGTCAGGCAGAGGATTGCCGTCAGGCACACATTAAGTAGTTTTTTACTCATAGGATGTTAATTAAGTTTGTTAATGATAAGTTTATTAAAAGGTTTAAAGTTCAAAGTTTAAAGTTGAGCTGCGCTCTACTCCCTTCACGACTCGGCCATTCGTAAGCAAGCTTCCGATGGCGCTCGCTGCTTCAGGAGTTTAAATGTTGCTTGTCGTTTTCTGCTTGTTTTTATACTTTAATCATGCAAATATACGCCTTTTCACGATTCCGCACAAATTTTTGGTCAAAATAATTCAATGAAATGCCTGTTTTATGACTCGAATCAGGGAAATTGCTAAGTTAATGGATTGAACTTTCTTAAGTTCTGCCTGCCATATTAAACACATATTTTACTCATACGCTATAAAACCTCTACCGGTTCTCTATAAAACCACAATAAGGTCTCTATAAAACCACTATAAGGCCTCTATAAAACTACTATAAGGTCTCTATAAAACCTCTATACGGTCTCTATACCATAGGAATAGCGTTTTTATAGAGATTTTATAGAGAATTTGTAGACATTTTACTTAGGGCTTAGACAATAGTAACCTTTGTCACCGTTTAATCATTGCTACACATAGAACAAGTGTCCATTTCCGGACACGTTCTTTGTCCAATAATGGACACTTTCTTTTGACGCATCACTCATTATCAGCATGTTACGAGTTTGGCACGATCTTTGTATATAATAAGGTGAGTAATTACCACGCAGGTTCTCCGCGAAAGTGGAAAAGTGGAAATCGGCATCTGCAGGAACGCCGCGAGAGAGAAAGAAGACAAATTATAAACAAATAAAGCAAAAAGATTATGAACACAGAAGAAAGAACAAACAGTTTGAATCAGATGAGTCAAGAACAATCTGCCCCCTCTCTACAAGAGAGGGCGGGGGGAGAGTCCGTTATCAAACTGAGAGGAATCAACAAGATCTATCGTACCGACGAAGTGGAGACACAGGCGTTGGAGAATGTGAACCTGGAGGTAAAGAAGGGCGAGTTCCTGAGCATCATGGGTCCCTCTGGCTGCGGCAAATCAACGCTGCTGAATATCATGGGCCTCTTGGACGAGCCAACCAGCGGCGAGATTGAGCTGTGCGGCACGAAGATTGACCCGAAGCTCTCCGACAACCAGATGGCAGAGATCCGCAACAAGACGCTGGGCTTCGTGTTCCAGAGCTTCCACCTCATCTCTACGCTCAACGTATTGGACAACGTGCAGATACCCCTCATCTATCGCGGCGTGCGCAGCGGCGAGCGTCTGCGTCTGGCCAAGGAAGTCATCGAGCGCGTCGGCCTCTCACACCGCATGAAGCACCGCCCCACACAGCTCTCCGGCGGTCAGTGCCAGCGCGTTGCCATTGCTCGCGCCATCATCGGCAACCCCGAGATACTCCTTGCCGATGAGCCGACAGGTAACCTCGATTCCAAGATGGGTGCCGAGATTATGGAACTGCTGCACAAGCTGAACCGCGAAGACGGCCGCACCATCGTGATGGTGACGCACAACGAGCAGCAGGCCCAGCAGACCGACAGGATTATCAAGTTCCTGGACGGTAGGCAGATTCAGTAAAAGACCCACCCCCGACCCCTCCCGTAAAGGAGGGGAGAGAGGTTACCTTTCAAAATATGCTTTATCCTAAAATCTTATAGCAACCTCAACATAATGAAAACCAACAACGAAACATCGCGCCAGCCGCTCCCCTCCATTACGGGAGGGGCAGGGGGGTGGGTCTCCCATGCCTTCGCCCTGATCCGTGCCGACAAGCTGTTCTCCACCATCTATATCGCGGGCACAGCTGTCGCCATCGCCTCAGCCATGGTGGTTGCCATCGTGCTGAACATGATGCTGATAGATATTGCGCCGGAATCCAACAGAAGCCGGACGCTGTATCTCTACAGCGAGATAGGCACAGAGACGGCCAGGGCAAACGGCGAGAGACTTTATTCGGGCCTCTCTACCGTGTCACTGGACTCGTGCTTCCGACAAATGAAATGCGTGGAGGCTGCTGCAGGCGTCCTTCCAGTTGAAGCATTCAAGTTCCAGGCAACCGATGAAAATCTGGCCAACAACTTATCCGTATCGACGATGCCTTGCGACTATGACTTCTTCCATCTTTACGAGTTCAACTTTTTGGAAGGCCGTCCCTTCTCAGAGAAAGAGTTCCGCGACGGTGAGCGCGTCTGCGTCATCACGGATA
>JAILKU010000041.1 GCA_024693505.1 Bacteroidaceae bacterium
GAGTCCGGGCAGTACTTCTATCTTATTGAAGAAGTCGCGCAGCACATGGGTGCGCTCCTCAAAGTTCTTGGTATCTTCGGCAGTCCACCACTGGCGCAGGTTACCATCCTTGTCGAACTTAGCGCCCTGGTCGTCGAAACCGTGGGTCATCTCATGACCGATGACTACACCGATGGCACCGTAGTTGAACGCATCGTCAGCAGCCATATCGAAGAAGGGAGGCTGCAGGATGCCTGCTGGGAAGCATATCTCATTGGTTGTGGGGTTGTAATAGGCATTCACCGTCTGAGGTGTCATGTACCACTCATCGCGATCGACAGGCTTGTTCAGCTTGCGGGCAATCAAATCCTCTTGCTCCCACTTCGAGCAGGCCTTCACGTTCTCCCAGAACCCATCGCCTACGTTGAGCGTACTATAGTCCTTCCACTTATTGGGATAGCCCACCTTCACATAGAAGGCATCCAGTTTCTCGCGTGCCACCTTCTTTGTGGAGTCGCTCATCCATTCCTGCACGTCGATGCGCTCACCCAGAGCAACCTGCAGGTTGGCAACCAACTTCTCCATGCGCTCCTTTGCAGCAGCTGGGAAGTACTTCTCGACGTAGAGCTGACCCAGGGCCTCGCCCAAACTACCCTCAACAGCACTAACCGCACGCTTCCAACGGGGACGCTGCTCCTGGCGGCCGCTCATCACAGTGCCGTAGAACTGGAAGGCACGCTGGCTCATCTCATCATCGAGACATGAGCTAGCGCTGTTGATAAGACGCCAAAGCGCCACGAGCTTCAAGTCGTCCAGCGAAGCTTCGGCCAATATTTTCTCCACTTCGTGGATGGGTTCAAGCTGTCCTACGTTCAAATCCGTAAAGCCCTGAACACCCTGACTGGTAAAGTAGGCCTCCCAGTCGATGCCGGGGAAGTCGGTCTTCAGGTTGTCATACGACATTTTGTGGTAATTCTTCTCGTCGTCACGCAGTTCTACACGGCTCTTGCTCTGACGCGCCAAGCGTGTCTCCAGGGCAAGGATGCGTTCGGCAGTCTTCGGCGTAGCGGGCAGTCCGCAATGAATAAAGAGATCCACTATCAGCTTCTTGTACTCCTCGCGGATGTTGCGGGTTGCATCGTCCTCCTCGAGGTAGTAGTCCTTCTGTCCCAAAGTGAGGCCGCCCTGATGCAGGGAAAGCAGGTTGTTCTTGCTATCCTTGATGTCGGCATCGATGAAGAAACCGAACCATCCGGGAATGCCGTAGCTTTCCATATCGTTGCACACAGCCTGCAGCTCGGCCTTCGTGGCAGTGTTCTGGATACGTGCTATGTCGCCCTTGATAGGTTCCACACCTTCCTTGTTCAGTTTCATACTGTCCATCACGCAGTTGAACATCGAGGCTATCTTCTGAGCCACGCTGCCCGGCTCGTTCTGCATAGCCGATACACTGTCGATGAGCGTGCGCAACTGTTTGTTATTGTTCTCCTGCAGCACGTCGAAGCTGCCGTAGCGGCTGTATTCAGCCGTCAGGGGATTGGCCTTCTGCCATCCGCCCGTTGCGTACATATAGAAGTCCGTACCTGGCAGATATGTGGTGTCCAGGTTGGAGAGATTAATACCCGACGCAAGCTGCGTCTTGTTTTCCGGTGTGCAGGCAGACATCATTGCTGCCAGTGTCATTACAGACATAAAACTTTTGAATTTCATTACCTTATTATATATAATTACAGATTTTCCATTTTCTCGTATGCCTTCTCCCACTCAGCCTCTGCCTTTTGCAGAGCATCCTTCAGGCGTCCGTGCTTCTCGAAAAGCGCCATATCCGAACCGCCCTGGGGCGTACACATCTGAGCCTCCACAATCTTGATAGCCGATTCTAGCTCTGCAACTTTCTCCTCTGCTTCGCGCAGATTCTTCTCGAGTTTCTTCTGCTGACGTGCCGCAGCCTTCTGCGCAGCGTATGACGCAGCGCCTTCGTTGGAGGAAGGAATGGGAGTGATGGGAGATATGGGAATTATGGGATTTATTGTATTCGCCTGACTGTTCAACCAGTCGTAGATGCCGCCCAGATGTTCCTTCACCCGTCCGTGGTCGAACTCATAGACCTTGCTTACCAACCCATCCAGGAACTCACGGTCGTGACTTACCACAATCACCGTGCCATCGAAGTCGCGGATAGCGTCCTTCAGCACATCCTTGCTACGCATGTCCAAATGGTTCGTCGGCTCGTCGAGGATGAGCAGATTGACCGGTTCGAGCAAGAGTTTTATCATAGCCAGTCGCGTCCGTTCGCCACCAGAGAGGAACTTGACTTTCTTATCGCCAGCCTCGCCGCCGAACATAAAGGCGCCCAGGATATCGCGCAGACGGGTGCGAATATCTCCGCGAGCGACGCGGTCCACCGTATCGAAGACGGTCAGCTCACCATCCAACAGCTGGGCCTGGTTCTGTGCGAAGTAGCCGATCTGCACATTGTGGCCCACACGCAGCGAACCGTCGAACGGAATCTCGCCCATAATGCACTTCACAAGCGTCGTCTTGCCGCCGCCGTTTCGTCCGACGAAAGCCACCTTTTCGCCCCGCTTAATAGTCATGTTCACTCGCGAGAAGACCTGATGGTCGCCATAGCTCTTCCCTACCTCATCGCAGATGACGGGATAGTCGCCGCTTCGCTGACTACAGGTAAACTTCAGTCGCAGGGCGCTATTGTCGACTTCATCAACCTCGATAGGAATGATGCGCTCGAGTTGTTTGATGCGGCTCTGCACCTGAATGGCCTTAGTGGCCTGGTAGCGGAAGCGGTCGATGAAGGCCTTGATGTCGGCAATCTCCTTTTGCTGGTTCTCGTAGGCCCTCAGCTGCTGCTCGCGCCGCTCGGCACGAAGATTGACGTACTCGTCATACTTTACCTTGTAGTCGTAGAGCCTGCCGCAGGAAATCTCCAGCGTTCGGTTCGTTACATTATTTATAAAGGCGCGGTCGTGGCTGACAAGCACAACGGCATTGGCCTTAGTGGCAAGGAAAGTCTCCAGCCACTGGATGCTCTGGATGTCGAGATGATTGGTAGGCTCGTCAAGCAACAGGATGTCTGGTCGCCGCAGCAAGAGTTTGGCCAGTTCGATTCTCATGCGCCAGCCGCCACTAAACTCGCTGGTGGGACGTTCGAAGTCGGTACGCTCGAAGCCCAGGCCCATCAGTGTACGCTCAAGTTCGGCCTGATAATTCATGCCGCCCATCATCTGGAAACGTTCGCTTTCATGGGTAAAAGTCTCCACGAGCTGCATGTATTCCGGACTGTCGTAGTCGGTCCGGTCGGCAAGCTCCTGATTCATCTGCGCCAACCTTGCCTCCAGTTCGTGCAACTGGCCGAAGGAGAGCTCAGCCTCCTGACGTACCGTCCGACTGTCGGAAAGTATCATCACCTGAGGCAGGTAGCCGATGGTCGTTCCCTTCGGTATGGCCACCGTGCCCGAGGTGGGCTGCTGCAGGCCGGCTATAATCTTCAGCATGGTGCTCTTCCCCGCCCCGTTCTTGCCGACAAGAGCGATGCGGTCACGGTCGTTTATGACGTAACTGATGTCTGCAAACAGCGGACGGGCGCTGAACTCCACGCTTAAATGTTCAATTGAAATCATCTTGGCCTCTACACGTGAACGACTGACAAACCTGAGGTTTACATCTATAAATTATGGCGTTAAGCCATAGCCTATCCTACGATATTGGGTCCTTCAAGACCCAGGCCCTTTTTCTTATCGACGACCTTAAGGACAAGTCCGAGGACGAGAGCTGCCACGCCGAGACTGGCCAGCATGACCAGGGGAGCCGTATAGTTAAGCTGTGTGGGGTCTGTGACGCCCGGGTTCGTCTTGTCGAGCACCTGTCCGATAAGCAGCGGGAAGAGCCAGAGACCTATGTTCTGAATCCAGAAGATGAGGGCATAGGCCGACCCGATTACCTTTGCATCGACCAGCTTAGGCACGCTGGGCCACAGGGAAGCCGGGACAAGCGAGAACGACGAGCCCAGTACGAGAATCGTCGTGTAGGCGATGATGATTCCGCCAATGGCATTCCCCTTGAAGGCCGGAAGCACGAAGGCGAACGTCAGGTGGCAGGCTATGAGCAGCAATGAGCCCAGCACGAGCATGGATGCGGCCTTGCCGTGATGATCCAAGTAGCTTCCCAGGATGGGAGTGATGAGCACGGCCAGCAGCGGAAATACGGCAAAAATGCTCTCGGCAGACTGGCGCATATATCCCATATAGCAATAGACGATGAGCGCTGCAATCGAGAGACCCAACAGGCCGAACTTCAGATTTGCCTTCTTCTGGAAATTGCTTGCGAAGCCCGCAGCGGCTACGATGAGCATGATGACATACTGGATAATCGTCACACTGTCGCCGGCCCAAAACGTATCCGCCTCGGGAGGCGTCAGGGTGAGGTTGCACTGCAGCATGTTGACGGCATACTTCTGGAAGGGGAAGATGGCCGAATAGTAGAGCACGCAGAGCAGGGCCACAATCCAGAAGCCCGAGTCGGAGAGAATCTTGCCGATGTCGGAAACCTTGAAGGGATCGTCCTTCTCCTCAGCCTCGCCGGTCTGCGCATCGAGCTTCTTGTCCATGACGAAATAGACAATGGTCATGATGAGGGCAATGCACATAAGCACCACGCCGAACGCTACCGAACGGGTGACGCTGACCTGGCCGCCGAGACGGGCAAAGTAGGGTGAGAAAATCATGCATGTAGCCACACCGAGACGGGCAAGAGCCATCTCCGAACCCATGGCCAGGGCCATCTCGCGGCCCTTGAACCACTTGACGATACCGCGACTGACGGTGATGCCGGCCATCTCGCATCCGCAGCCGAACAGCATGAAGCCGCAGGCCGCGAACTTGGCCGAGGCGGGCATGCCGTCGGCAAAGGGAAGGATATCGAGCCATTCCTGTCCGAAGAGCGGAGCCCAGTTGAGGTGGCTGTTGAACCAAGCCTCGAGCCCGCTGCCCATGAAGGACTCGCTGACGGCATACCATTTGATGACGGCGCCGACAAGCATGACGATGGCCGAGAGCACGGCGGTAAAGCGGACGCCCATCTTGTCGAGGATGATGCCGGCGAAGATGAGGAAGAAGGCCCACACGTTGAGGAAGACCTCGGAGCCCTGCATGCGGCCGAACGAGGTGGAGTCCCATCCGCGGGTCTCCTGCATCAGGTCCTTGATGGGGGAAAGAATGTCCATGAAGATGTAGCTGCAGAACATGGCCAGAGCCAGGAGCAGCAGGGCGGTCCAGCGCATGGCGGCGCTGTCGCGAAGCGTTTTTTGAATCGTTTGAGTCATAGTTTTATGTATTATTCTTTTAAGTTGTAAAACGCAGGGTTTTTATATCATTTCAGCCACCGGTCCAGCCAGTTGAAGAAAGTCCTCTGCCAGAGTATGCCGTTCTGAGGCTTCAGCACCCAGTGGTTCTCGTCGGGATAGAGCAGGAGCTCGGCCTCGATGCCCCTTATGCGGGCTGCGTTGAAGGCCGACATGCCCTGCGTGGCATTGATGCGGTAGTCCTTCTCGCCGTGGATGCAGAGGATGGGCGTGTCCCACTTGTCGACGAACAGATGGGGCGAGTTCTTGTAGGTGCGGTCGGCGTTCGCCGTGCGGTCCTTGTTCCAGTAGGCATCGTCGTACTCCCAGTTCGAGAACCAGTTCTCTTCCGTCTCGGTGTACATGGCCTCGAGGTTGAAGGCTCCGTCGTGTGAGATGAAGCACTTGAAGCGTCCCTCGTGATGTCCGGCCAGATAATAGACCGAGAAGCCTCCGAACGAAGCGCCCACGGCTCCCAGATGGTCGCGGTCCACGTAGGGCAGGTTGGCGCAAGCATCGTCGATGGCCGAGAGGTAGTCCCTCATACACTGGCCCGTCCAGTCGCCGCTGATTTCCTCGAGCCACTCATGTCCGAATCCGGGCAGTCCGCGGCGGTTGGGCGCGATGACCACATAGCCCTGCGAGGCCATGATGCGGAAGTTCCATCGGTAGCTCCAGAACTGGCTGACAGGACTCTGCGGCCCGCCTTCGCAGAAGAGCAGGGTCGGATACTTCTTGTTCTTGTCGAAATGTGGGGGCAGGATGACCCAGTAGAGCATGTCCAGTCCGTCGGTCGTCTTGCACCAGCGGGCTTCGCAGGCGGGTGAAGCCAGCTGGTCGAGGATGTGCTTGTTCTCCTCCGTGAGCTGCCGGATGTCCGTCACCTCGTTTCCGTCAACAGTGCAGAGGTAGAGGTCGGCGGGATGCATCATGTCGTGGCGCTCGGCCAGGATGCGTCCGTCAGGCATCATCTGCAGCGAGCCGAAGTCGGCCACGTAGTCGGTCAGACAGGCCACTTCTCCCTGCAGATTGGTGCGATAGAGGTTCTCCGTGGCGTGCCAGACACCTATATAATATAATGTATAGCTGTCAGGAGCCCAGCAGAAGTCGTCAACATGCGAGTCGAACAATTCTGTAACATATGACTTTTTGTTCTGCTTTAGGTCATAGATGCACAGACGCTGGCGGTCACTTTCATATCCGTCGCGAGCCATCGAGATCCATGCCACGTAATTGCCGTCGGGCGAGAACTTGGGAGTCTGGTCGTATCCGGGATTGTTTTCCATGTTTTCAGGCGCATTCACAGCTTGTGTCTTCAGCGTCTTTGTGGCCTCGTAGGCGGGAGCTTTGTATCCGTCAGCCTTGCAGAGATTGCATGCCTTCCGGCTCTCCACGTCGTAGAGGAAGATGTCCGAGTCGGTGGAAATGCTGTATTCGAGTCCTGTCTTTGTGCGGCAGGTATAGGCAATTTGCTTAGAGTCAGGACTCCATGCCAGCTGCTCGATGCCTCCGAAGGGCTCCATCGGACATTCGTAGGGCTGACCCTCCAGGATGTCAAACTCCTCACCGCTCTCTGTGTCAAATACGAAAGGATGCGGAATGGACTCCACGTAATGGTCCCAGTGGCGGTACATCAGGTCGGTAATCACGCGGCCCGTGCTCTTCGGCAAGTCGGCGGGACGCTCCTGAATGATGTCGTGATATGGTACGCTCTTGATGAGAATGATCTTCTTCCCGTCCGGCGAGAAGAGGAAACCGTCGACTGAACCGTCCGTCCGGGTCAGCTGTTTGCGGTTCTTACCGTCAGCATCCATAGTCCAGACCTCGCCACCGGTCAGGTAGGCTATGCGGTCGTTGCCCAGCCAGGCGGGGTCGTTCTCGCTCTTCGAGCTGGTGGTCAGCATCTTCTGGTCGCTGCCGTCGGCATTCATCAGGCAGATTACGGCGTGGCTGCGGTTCTCCTCAACGCTGTAGTACGTCACCTGATAGGCTATCTTCTGCCCGTCGGGCGATGCGGCATAGCTTCCTATTCGTCCCATGGCCCATAGGGCTTCAGGAGTAAAAGTGTCACTCTGCAAGGTAATTTCATTGCGACCGATAAACGGTCCTTCTTCTGTTTTCTCAGTGCAAGAAGGCATCACTGTCAATGTAGCCATGATTGCTGTGGTACAAAGAATCTTTGTCGTTATCTTCATATAGGTGATTATTTTTTACGCCGTTGTTCCTCCATCTGCTGTGCCTGCTTCTGCAAAGCTTCCAGACGTGCTGCCATACCCGACAGTTTCTTCGGGTCGTTCTTGTGCTGGGCCTTGTATGCCTCCAGCTTCTCAAGCAGCTTCTTGTCGTCGGTTGTGCGACGCAGGTACCACATCATCAGGATGTTCAGCAGACCGGAGAGGAAGTAGTAGTAGCTCAGTCCGGAGCTGTAGTTGTTGAAGACGAAGAAGAACATGACGGGCATGAAGTACATCATGTACTGCATCATCTTCATCTGCTGAGCCTGATCTCCGGTCAACTGGTTCTGCTGTTGTCGCATACTGATCCAGGTATTGATGATATTGGTCAGGCTGAACAGGATGCAGAATATGCTCAGGTGGTCTCCAACCAGCCAGATATCCTTACCCCAGCGGATGAGATCGTCGTATGCACTGAGGTCGTCAGCCCATAGGAAGCTCTGTCCGCGCAGTTCAATTGCATTGGGCACGAAGTTGAAAAGGGCTATCCAGATAGGCGTCTGTATGAGCATAGGCAGACAACCTCCCATCGGACTCACGCCGTACTGGCTGTAGATCTGCATCATCTCCTGCTGTTTCTTCATGGCGTCCTCCTGCTTGGGATATTTCTTGCTAAGCTCGTCAATCTGAGGTTTCAGAACACGCATCTTGGCGCTGCTCATGAAACTCTTCTTCGTGGTTGGATATACAAGGGCCTTCACAATAACAGTAAGGAGAAGCAGTACCAGACCCATGTGCAGGCCGAAGCCCTTGAGCCAGTCGAAGAGGTAGATGATGAACCATCTGTTTATCCAACGCACGATAGGCCATCCCAGATATACAAGGTCTTCCAGTTCGAGGTCCTTATCGGCCAGGCTCTGCTTGTTGTGGTCCTTAAGCATGTGGAAATCGTTGGGGCCAAGATACATCTGCAGGTGTGTAGGCTGTGCACCAGACGGGTCGAAGAAGGTTTTCAAGTCTGCTTCGTATGTCTTCAGGAAACCGCTTTTCTTATCCTCTTCCTGCGTAGTCGAGAGCTGTGCATCAGTGAAGTCCTGTGGCGCAATGAGCACAGCACTGAAGAACTGGTTCTTGAATGCCACCCAGTCCAGCGGTTGCTCTGGAGTTTTCGTATCATTACGAGTCTCGCTCAAGTTCTTAGTGCCTTTACCCACACGCTTATACGTCAGGCTGCTATACCGATTCTCGAAGTCATAGCCTTTCTCCTGCTGCATGATACGGTCGGTCCAGCTTACGTTCATCGTCTTCATACTGGGTGAGAACAGCCCGCTCATGCCACCGGTAGTGATATGGACATCAACCATGTAAGTATCGGGCCTTAGTCTGTATGAGATAGCGATATACTTGCCGGGCTGGTCCAGCATCATGGTAACGCTGCTGTCTGTCTGATTCTCAGGCCTGAAAAAGTAATCGGAGGTAACGATGTTCTCCTGCTTACCCTCGAAGGAAAATGCCATCTGTGCATCCTTTCGGTTCATCAAGATAACGTCTCCCTCATGGTTACGGCTCTTATATCCCAGTATCTCAGCATTCTGTATGGTGCCGCCCAACGTCGAAAGGGTTAGCTTTACCTTATTGTTCTGAAGTACAATCTCCTGCTCGTTACCCTGTCTTGAATCGAAAAATAGTGCAGAACTGTCGGGTACGGCTTGGTGTGCAGCCTCTTCATCCTCTGCCTTCAGTTTCTGTTCTGCTTCAGCTTTCTCCCTCTCTACGGCTGCTATGCTGTCCTGCTGGGCCATCTGTCTCAGCTCAGCTTCACTGGGACGGCTATACCAAGAGAAACCGATTACTACTAGTGCGATTAGAATAAATCCTGTAACTGTATTTTTATCCATTTTATTTATAATTTTTCCTTTATTTACACTTTAAGGCGCAAAATTACGAAAAAAAGTTCAAAGGCTTTCTCTTTTTGCAGTGAAAATGACTATCTTTGCGCAAAATTTGAAGATATGAGACGTAAATTGACCTGTTTTACACTACTTTTATGTGGTATTATGGCATCTGCAGGGCCTAAACCTGATGATTCTGTACAGACAACTGAACCCGACACTGTAAACGTGACGATCGACTCTCTGTCCATCGTGGAGAAATATGTCCAGGCATTACAAGCTCTCGTATATCAGCGCGACTCCACAAATATTCAAGACAGTCTATCATCGGTGAAGCTCAATCCATACTTTTTCCAGTTGCTTAGCACTCCAACCCTGTATAATGCTCCCATGAAGCAGGAACTGTTACAGGATGACGACACGCTCAGCACAGATCCACAGCTGCGCCGTCTACAGGCCATCAACAAGACGCTGGCCGGACTGTATGTCTCACATCCCTGGCTTGTCAGTCAGACGGAAGCTAACCTGAAGGAGCAGACAGCTATTCGTGAGGATGTGAAGGAGAAGATAAAATCGGAAAACAATCTGTCCGACAAGGTATCCGCCGGAACGTTAGTTCCAAAAGTTGAGGAAAAGATTGAAGTGAAGACTCGCCGCCCGAACTTCTGGAAGCTTAACGGTTCCACTTCTCTCAATTTCACCCAGTTCTATTATTCTGACAACTGGGCAGGTGGCGAAAATCGATATACAGGACAAACGACGCTGAACGTCAGTGCGAACTACAACGACGAGAAACGCCTAACATGGAACAACAACCTTGTAATGCAGTTGGGTTTCACAACTAGTAAAACGGATAAGCGACGTGCATTTCGCCCCACCAGTAACTTGTTGCAATACACCACCAATGCTGGTTTAAAAGCTATCAAGACATGGTCGTACACAGCTCAGGTCGTCATTAAGACACAGGTCGTACCTCAGTACAATCCTAATACCGACGAGGCTGTACTTGACATATTTTCCCCAATGACCGTTACCATAGCACCTGGTATGAGCTACACATTTGCTTATGGCAAGAAAAAGAAGTTTACCGGTAACTTGAACATAGCACCGTTGGCATACAATATACAATATGTGCAACGCGACGCACTCGTAACACGCTATGGTGTGCGTGCCGGACACCATTCGGCTCATTCGTTCGGTCCCAACATTCTTATCAACTATGCTTGGCCTATCTCAAAGAATGTAAACTGGAGAAGTCGAATTTACTGGTTCAGCAACCTACACCTGACATCAGTTGATTGGCAAAATACAGTTGTATTCACAATCAACAAGTACCTTTCATCAACACTATTCGTCAATCCCATCTTTGATGACCGCTCGGCACAGTGGAAGGGAAAGCATGGTTACCTGCGTATGCAGGAGAACCTGGCTCTTGGCTTAACTTATACATTTAACAAATAGAGTTGCACCATATGACCATCAAAACAGCTACTTTTTCTGTGAGCAGTTCTACGGTAGAGCAATGCCCGCCAACAACTCTACCCGAATATGCTTTCATAGGGCGAAGCAATGTTGGAAAGTCCAGCCTCATTAATATGCTTACCAACAATGGGCACTTGGCTAAGACATCATCTACGCCAGGCAAGACGGTGCTCATTAATCACTTTCTGATAAACAGTCAGTGGCACTTAGTCGACCTACCCGGTTATGGTTTCGCTAAGCGAAGCAAAAAGGAACAGGAGAAACTGGAACAGATGATATCTGGATACATACTGCGCCGCGAACAGATGGTCAATTTATTTTTACTGATCGACATACGTCACGAGGCACAGCGAATTGATATGGAATTTATTGAGTGGCTTGGCGAAAATGGCATACCCTTTGCAATCGTCTTTACTAAGGCTGACAAACTTTCGCGAGCGAAAGCCAATTCAAATGTTACAGCTTTCATGAAAAGTTTGGAGGAAAGATGGGAGGAACTACCTCCACACTTCATAACAAGTTCCAGTACTCGCCAGGGCCGAGATGAACTGCTACAATACATTGATGACATTAACAGATCACTCTGAATTTCGTCAATGAAAAACCTATAACATTGCAGATTCTCCTAACGTCTAATTGACGTCCTAAGGTTAGGAAACATTTTATTCAGCAGAAAATAAAAAGGAGGGTGTGTCAATAAGCAAACCCTCCTCATATTCAAAACAGTTTAAAATACGATTATACAAACCATTTGACATAGCAGAAATCCTGACGATGAGGCAGAAGCTCATTCTTGGGATACATACGGCATGCCACCTTGAAGATACCAGCATTATCAATGGAATGTGTAGCGGTAAAAGTAACACATTGTCCGTCGCGAGCGCACACATCAAAAGGCGTTACATTATAAACATGTTCCAGACCATCCTTGTCCGTGCGCAGAGTAACAAGCTCCAAGCCGATTGCATCGTCCAACCCTGCCTCGTCGACAACGATGTCTATCTGGTACTTATGCCCAGCCTGTAAAATAATACTATCGTTAATCTCGTGACGCTCTATGTTCACGACCTTGATGTCATCCCACTTCGCTGCTACCTGTTCCTTCCATTGTGCAATCTCACGAGCCAGGCGGCAGTCATCAGCACGGAGCTCACGGCTACGGTCACGCAAACGGTTATAGAACTTTGCATAATAATCATCGAGTTGACGCTTCATCGTATAGTGGGGAGCTATTTGAGCAATACTATTCTTGATAACCTTTATCCAACCGGTACTATAACCCTTTGCATTGCGGGCATAGTAAAGTGGCATTATCTCGTTCTCAAGCAGGCTGTAAATAGTAGCTGAATCGAGACGGTCTTGGTGCTCTTGATTCTCGTAGGTACGTTTCTCAGTCAGAGCCCATCCTGCACCTTCGCGGTAACCCTCAAGCCACCAACCATCAAGTACGCTCAGATTGACTACACCGTTCATCAGTGCTTTCTCACCACTTGTACCACTGGCTTCAAGAGGACGGGTAGGCGTATTCATCCAGATGTCAACACCACTTACCAGGCGACGAGCCAACTGCATGTCGTAGTTCTCCAAGAAAATAATCTTACCCAAAAACTCTGGACGCTGACTAATCTCATATATCCGTTTAATAAGACCCTGACCAGCTCCGTCTGCAGGATGAGCCTTACCAGTATAAAGAAACTGTACAGGGTAATTAGGATTGTTAACTATCTTAGACAAACGATCCAAGTCTGTGAAAAGAAGATGAGCACGCTTGTAAGTAGCAAATCGACGTCCAAAACCAATGAGCAGGGCATTAGGATTGATTTTCTCCATCAATGATACTACGCGGCTGGGATCACCTTGATTCTTAAGCCAGCTGTCGCGGAATTGTTCGCGAATGTAATCCACGAGTTTAGTCTTAAGTTGCATACGCGTCCGCCACACCTCCTCGTCGGAAACATTATATATAGCCTCCCAGATCTTCTGGTTGCTTTGATCGTTAAGATGATTCGAATCGAAGTGCTTGAGATAGAGCTTACGGAACTCATTGGAGACCCAAGTGGGATAATGCACGCCATTTGTTACGTAACCTACGTGGCTCTCCTCAGGAAAGTAACCTTTCCAGATTCCTGCAAACATCTTTTTGCTCACTTCGCCGTGGAGCCAACTCACACCATTCACCTCTTGCGAGGTATTGCAGGCGAAAGTACTCATGCAGAAGCGCTCACTGTGATCTTCGGGATTCATGCGGCCCATGCCAATAAACTCATCCCAGGTAATACCAAGCAATTGGGGATAGCCGCTCATATACTTGCCGAACAGGCCCTCATCAAAGTAGTCATGTCCTGCAGGCACAGGTGTGTGGACTGTGTACAGTGACGAAGCACGTACAAGTTCCAGGGCCTCTGTAAAATTCATACCCTTTTGCACTAGGTCTACTAGACGCTGTACGTTACACAAAGCAGCATGACCCTCGTTACAATGATAAACTTCTTTCTCAATACCCAGTTTCTTAAGAGTGAGTACACCGCCAATACCCAACAGGATCTCCTGCTTCAAACGATTCTCCCAATCGCCACCATAAAGGGCATGTGTGATGCTACGGTCAAACTCACTATTTAGGTCATTATCAGTATCCAACAGATAGAGTTTAATGCGACCGACGTTCACACGCCACACATAGGCATGTACGAAATAGTCCATGTATGGCACATCGATAACAATAGGCTGGCCATCCTCAGCTAACATCTGCTCAATGGGCAACGAACCAAAGTCCTGTGCCTCATAATTTGCAATCTGCTGACCATCAATAGAAAGGGTTTGAGTGAAATAACCATAGCGATAAAGGAAACCGACAGCACAAAGGTCTACGTTAGAGTCACTTGCTTCCTTCAGATAATCGCCGGCCAGTATGCCCAAACCGCCGCTATAGATTTTTAGCACCTGATTCAGACCATATTCCATACACAAATAGGCCACACTGGCGCGGCTATGGTCAGGTTCCACGTCCATGTACTCACGGAAAGTGGCATAGACATCATTCATTTTCCTCAGTACAGCCTTGTCCTTGGCCAACTGCTCCATTTTTTCAAAACTGAGACGTTCAAGCAGTAGCACGGGGTTGCCATTGCACTCCTCGAAGAGTTTTTCGTCTAGGCTACGAAACAGGCTACGGGCGTCATGATTCCAAGCCCACCACATGTTGTGTGCCAATTCCTCCAGTTTAGACAACTCAGCTGGAATGCTGCTCTTTACTGTTACCGACTTCCACATCGGCTGGTTTGCATTGCTTGCTTTGATTTTCATAAATATCTAATAAAATATAATAATGTGAACAAAATAAATCAGTTATCGCGCCAAACTATTATTCAGAGCCATATCGTATGCCTGCATATAATATGAGATGAAATACTTCCACTGAGCTTTTGCTGCCAAGCGCGAAGCCTTTTGGCGGACTTTCGTAATATCTTTTACGCTCATTTCAGAGAATCGGAGAATGACCTCAGATAATTGGTCTATGACTTCGTCTGCATTATAATCGGTACGAGGTATAACCTCTACCCCATCTTCCAGTTTGCAGACAGAGGGCACTAATGCACTAGCCCACCGGCCAAAACCAGAGAGAGAAGTCGTCACGCAAGGTATGTGGAACGCTGCTGCCTCGAGTGGAGTGTATCCCCACGGTTCGTAATATGATGGGTATGCAGCCAAGTCCTCACCTATCAACAGATCATAATAGTTTGTCTGGAAAACACCGTCTTGACCATTAAGATAACAAGGTACAAATATAATGTGGACACGATCATCTGCATTGTTCTTGACACCTGCATTATGTAAACGGTTCAGAACTCTATCCTCGCCGGCATTATGCAGCCAATGTGTTATGACTGGATCTGATAGTGGCGTCACATAATGTTCCCTGACAGAAAGCCGATCTACCAGGTCTTGCCTAGGACATGCCACCCATCCAGGCACCTGGATGAGAGCGAGAATTTGACGGCCAGGGCGAGAATTGTAGAGCATTCTTATCATTGACTCTAGGAAAAGGTCAATTCCCTTGTTTCTGAATTCATACCGTCCGCTGGTAGAAACAATGAGCGTATCCTCTGGATAGTCAGTTCCTGTCAGTGCGTTGGCTACTTCAAAAATGCGTTTTCTCGCCTTAGAACGTCGCAATGTAAAATCATGTGCTTGTGGAACAAAGTCCATCTCAAAGCCGTTCATCAAAATCGCATCAGGACGTTTGTCCAACAGTTCCTCGCATTCGTGGGCCGTTACCTCACTAACAGTCGTGAAGCAATCTACGTTATGTGCTGTTTGACGTTCTACACTATGTTTTGACTGCATATTCAGTTCTTCAGCCATCTGGGAACCATTGTATGCCCACAAATACTCATAGAGAGGTTTACCATTACCGGCTATACTGCGACCAATACTTGTGGCATGTGTTGTAAAGACCGTAGCTATTTCTGGCACATGAGACCTGATATAGAGGGCGCCCAAACATGCCATCCACTCATGAGCGTGATAAATAACGCGTTTTCCTTTCCCTGCATAAAAATGTCGATAGAAACTTTCAGCTATAACAGCCGAAGCCCAAGAGAACATGCTTGCCTCGTCATAATCGCCATAGGCATGAAGACTATCGACCCTAAAGTGTTCCCAGGCCCACGCATATATATCATTCTTCTGAGAATAAAATGAAGCAAAGTCTATCAGTATCACGTAGGGGTTCCCTGGAATATTCCATCGGCCAACTCTTACGCTCAATCCTTCCTTTGCAGCAGAAACCACCCACTCACGCCAAAGACATTTATCTTCTATAAACAGAGGATTTACCTCAGCCTTATTTAAGTCTGGTCCAATGAAAACAAGTTTCTCCTTAACGCATTGTTGTAAAACTTGAGCATGCGTAGAAAGCACTGTATATATTCCCCCTACTTTGTTACAAACCTCCCAACTTATCTCGAAAACAACGTCAGGGACTAAATGACTCTTCTTCATTAACAATTATTTTGTGAGTGCAAAAATAATACTTTTATATATAATATGGATAAAGATATCAAACTTTTACTTTGCGTTCCATGCATTAATTGATTTTTATCAATTGCAAACTACGTCGACAAGCATTATTTCACATCATTAACTGTCGCCTCACTCATCTGCCGCAATAGTCCAACGGCTTGCTTTACACTATCAACCTCTGTAATAAGCAGGCTGCGACGACCATTTTGTTCATCGAGTCGACATCTATGAGCATTTGAAGCGGTAAAGGAAATTAACTGGCCAAATGCCGCACTCTGATAGAATGGGCTTTCAGGATCAGATACAAAGAAGAGTCTCATACGATGGCTCTTCAAGATAATACGCTCAGCGCCAAAGTATTTGCCAAGTCGTCGAAGGGTAACGATACGAATGAGTTCCTCGCCTTCCTCTGGGATTGGCCCGAAACGATCCAGCATTCGCTGACTGAACTGTTGGACAGCTTCATCATCCTCCAATCCGTCCAGTTCACGGTATAGAAGCATCCGCTCGCTGCTAGTTGGCACATATTCTTCACTGAAAGACATTGGCAGGTCTGATTCAACCAAACACTCATCCACAAAATCAGAGCCTTCGACGATGTTCCCTGCTGCCACTTCCTGAGCATAAAGATCTTTGAATTCATCATTGCGTAATTCCTGAACGGCCTGTGATAGAATTTTCTGATAGGTCTCATAGCCAAGGTCTGCGATGAATCCACTCTGTTCAGCCCCTAGAAGATTACCTGCACCCCGAATATCCAAATCCTGCATAGCCAAGTGGATACCGCTACCCAAATCAGAGAAATTCTCAATAGCCTGCAGACGGCGGCGAGCATCAATATTTAGAGCGCTTAAGGGGGGAGTGATGAGATAGCAAAAGGCTTTCACGTTAGATCGACCTACCCGACCGCGCATTTGATGCAAGTCACTAAGTCCGAAATTCTGTGCAGCATTGATGATGATTGTATTGGCGTTCGGAATATCCAATCCACTCTCGATAATCGTAGTGGAAAGCAATACGTCGTAATCATAATTGGCAAAGTCTAACATGATTTGCTCCAACTGGTCGGAAGGCATTTGCCCATGACCGACTACAACTCTTGCATCAGGTACATAACGATGAATCATAGCCTTCAACTCAGGCAGGTTGCTGATGCGATTATTAACGAAAAAGACCTGTCCGTTCCGACTCATTTCAAAATTGATGGCTTCGGCTATCAGTTCTCCGCTGAAGGGGCAAAGCTGCGTTTGAATGGGATAACGGTTAGGTGGCGGCGTTTGGATGACACTTAAGTCTCGGGCACCCATCAGGCTAAACTGCAGAGTACGTGGAATGGGGGTAGCAGTTAAGGTCAGCGTATCAACGTTAGTTTTCAACTGACGCAATTTTTCTTTGGTGCTGACGCCGAATTTCTGTTCTTCATCAATAATTAGCAATCCCAAGTCCTTGAACTTCACGCTTTTTCCGATGAGTTTATGGGTTCCGACAATGATATTAATGCGCCCCGTCTTTAAGTCTTCAAGTATCTCGCTAGTCTTAGCTGCAGAGCGTGCACGGCTAAGGTATTCCACTCTTACTGGCATACCCTTGAGGCGTTCAGTGAAGGTACGGTAGTGCTGATAAGCCAGAACTGTTGTTGGCACTAAGACTGCAACCTGTTTGTTGTCCACACATGCCTTAAATGCAGCTCTGATGGCTACTTCTGTCTTGCCGAAGCCTACATCACCGCAAATCAGACGGTCCATCGGACGATCTTTCTCCATGTCAGCCTTAACGTCGTTTGTAGCCTTCAGCTGGTCTGGTGTATCCTCATATAGGAAACTGGCTTCCAATTCGTGCTGCAAAAAACTGTCGGCACTGAAGGCAAAGCCTTTCTCTTGACGGCGTCGACTATATAACTTAATAAGGTCGCGTGCTATATCTTTTATCTTGTTTTTCGTACGCTCCTTCATCCGTTCCCAGGCACCAGTTCCCAAACGGCTGATTTTAGGCGGTTCACCCTCTCTTCCCTTGTATTTGGATACTTTATGAAGTGAGTGGATGCTCACAAAGACGACATCATCATGCTGATAAATGATTTTTATGACCTCCTGCATCTGCCCATTATTGGGAATGCTCACTAATCCGCCAAATCTGCCTACGCCGTGATCAATATGCACTACATAATCACCGATCTCAAATTGTTGCAACTCTTTCAGAGTCAAGGCCACCTTGCCATTACGAGTACGCTCGCTCTTGAGGTTATACTTATGAAAACGGTCAAAGATCTGGTGGTCCGTAAAACAACATACCCGCCTGTCATCATCGACAAAACCTGCATGTAAGGTACGTTCAACCGGAGTAAATTGTATACCTGTCTGTTGGTCGTGGAAGATTGTTTCCAAACGGTCTGTCTGTTTCACGCTATCGGCCAGGATGAAAATCTCATAACCATGATCCATATAGTCAGTAAAGAAGCGGAAGACCATTTCAAAGTTCTTATGAAAGATGGGCTGCGGATGAGTGTGGAAGCTTACGACAGAGCTTCCCGTTCTCTCTTTCTCGCCAATAGCTAGTTCTATGCGCCGGAAATCCAAGATACCCTGTTGGAATTCTGCAGGCCGTACCAACAACAATTCGCTCTGTAGCTTCTGACGATGTTCGGCTTCATCCATCTCGCTGACGGCTTGTTCAACCACTTTGGCTTGCTGACTGAATCCCTCGTGCCAAGTCTGTTCCACAACTTCACAGACAAAAACAGGATCGTGCATTACCAATATCGACTCGGGCGGAAGGAAGCGAAGTACCGATTCTCTATGTTCTTGCCGACCTGCCAACTCTGGTACGATACTGACTGTCTGTTGACGTTCCTGGCTCAACTGAGTTTCCACAGAGAAGGTACGAATGCTATCTATCTGATCGCCAAAGAAGTCCAAGCGATAGGGATTATCGCATGAAAAAGACCATACATCGATAATACTGCCTCGTACAGCAAACTGACCTGGTTCATAGACGTAATCAACACGCCTGAAGCCAAAGTCGACCAGCATTTCCTCTACAAAGCTCATATCCAATGTATCGCCCACGTTTACAGAGAGCGTCTGTTGGTCCAAATCTTCACGATTGACCACCAATTCAGCCATTGCCTGGGGATGTGTTACAACGTAGAGGGGGAATCGGCCCGAACTGAGACGGCTTAGTACCTCGGTCCGCATAATCTCGTTTCCAGCATCCCGCTGCCCGTATTTTACGGCTCGCTTGAAACTGCTGGGAAAGAAAAACACGTCCTCGTCTCCAAGCACCTGAGTCAGATCATGGTAAAAATACCCTGCCTGCTCTTCATCGTCTAAGATGAAGACATAGGGCCGATTCATAACTTGTGGCGTTGCAAGGGGTAGCGAGGCAAAGGCCAGAGGTGCAGCGCTGCCCTGCAATCCAGAGAGAGAGATGATTCGTTTCGTCTCGTCCTCCAAGCATTTTCCCAAGGCCTTTATCTGAGGATGGCGGCTATAGGCCTTTTGTATTTCTTGTATTTGCATGGAAGATCATGAAACATTTGGATTTAAGGTATTCAGGAAATTCTCGGCTTGCTGCATAGTATCCTGCTTCCCGATGTCAAGGAGTCGAAGTCCCGGCTGAACATAGCCACAGATCGTCTCACGGTCGCAGATACCTAAATAGAAATCAATGATACTGAAGCGTTCGCCCCAATCCTGGAAATAACGGAAAAGAGAAGGCGACATCTGGTGAATGCCTGCGAAAGCCAGACGATGGTAGCGCGAGGCGTCAAGATGGGGATAGGGGCTACGCACTTCACCTGTTGCCGTATTTGTCCATCCGACCAGACGCATATCATCATCAAAGAGCAGGTAGCGCTGTGTCTGACGGTCGCTGACAAGCAATGTGGCGGCACGTCCGCGACCATATTCCATAAAGGCCTGCAAATCCACATTGCTCAGGATATCCACGTTATGGATGAGGAAACCGTCGCGAGCATCACGCAATAACGGCGCAGCATGTTTGATGCCGCCACCCGTCTCAAGCAGCTCCTTCCTTTCATCGGAAAAATAGACATTCACGCCCATAGGATTCTGCGAGCACCAGTCCTCTATCATGTCGGCGAAATGGTGTACGTTGATGACTGCATCGCGGAAGCCGGCCGATTTCAGTTTTTCCAGCAAATGCTGCAACAGGGGCTTTCCACCAACAGGCACAAGAGCTTTGGGCATGGTGTCGGTTAGTGGCTTCAGACGGGTGCCGAGCCCTGCTGCAAATATCATAGCACGAGCTGGCGGCAGAGCAGTCATTGTCTGGCTAATACCCTGTTCGCGATGGCAGATCTGTACCTCTACACCAAACTTCTCATGAATATGTTGTGCCAGATGTTGTGCACTATAAACGCTGCGGTGCTGGCCGCCGGTACAACCGAAACTGAACATCAGACTGGTAAAACCGCGCTGGATGTAACGCTGAACATGGGCGTCAGCCAAACGATAAACACTTTCCAGGAAGGTCAATATTTCACCATCGTCTTCCAAGAAGCGAATAACGGGTTCGTCAAGTCCTGTCAGTTTCTTATAGGGTTCATATCGCCCCGGATTATGCGTGCTTCGACAGTCAAAGACGTAGCCTCCGCCGTTTCCGCTTTCATCCTCGGGAATACCCTTCCGATAAGAGAAGCTGAAGACCTTAACCACCAATGGACCCTGCCCGTCATACTTACTGAACGTTGCAGGTCCGTCAGAGACATGAGCATTATAGGGGTTGTTTTCCGTTACCTTGTAACCGTCAGCTCGTTTGACAGGTTGTTCGGGTGCGGGTGCGAACTGTGGCAGCCGAACAAGTTCGTTCAACAGGTCGCGCAGGTAGGGATACGGGCAACCACCGTCAGCCAACAGGTCGCGGAGATTCTGCATTGCAGGCGGAATGCTTTCCAGGAAATGCTTCTTGCGTTCGAAATAACCTCGGAAACCGTACGCGCCAAGCACTTGAAGCAAGCGGAAAAGCACACAGATACGAAGCCCATCGCGGAAACGTTTCTGGTTCACTTCGGTATATTGCTTCAAATTGTCTATATAGACTTGAATGAGTTCTTGCCTCAGACTCTTCGAATATAGTGCAGAAGCTTGCCACAGGAAACTGGCCACATCATACTGCAAGGGGCCTCGGCGCCCGCCTTGGAAATCGATGAACCAGGGGTTACCCTGACCGTCGAGCATGACATTCCGGGCCTGGAAGTCACGATACATAAAAGCCTCACCGGGCAGGGAGACGATGTCGCGTGCCATCAATTGGAATGTAGCTTCGAGTTTCAGCTCGTGGAAATCAAGCCCTGTAGCCTTCAGGAAGCAATACTTAAAGTAGTTCAAGTCAAAGAGTACATTCGTCTCATCGAGAGACTCCTGGGGATAGCAATGACTGAAATCAAGGCCCTGGGCGCCCTTTACCTGTATGGCGGGCAGCATGGCAATAGTACGGCGGAGCAACGTACGCTCCTTTTGCGTATATCGGCCACCGGCATCGCGTCCTCCCTTCAAGGCCTGGAATAGCGTCTGGTCGCCAAGGTCTGTCTGCAGGTATCGCAGGCCGTCGGCACTCTGAGCCATAATGGAAGGTACGGGCAAAAGGCATTTCGAGAAGTGCTCTGCCAGATAGCAGAAGGCATGATTCTCGTCGCGGCTGGTACCGACTACGCCAATGAGAGAGCTTCCGTCACCGCCACGCAGACGGTAGTATTTGCGGTCGCTGCCCGAGCCGGGCAGTTCCTCGCAGGATACGGCTTCCATGCCGGTACGTTGTGTATATAGACGTTTTAGCTGTTCCATATTTTCATTACTCTTCTATAAACGACCACTACATTCACCGTCACCACCAGCACGAAGAGTGCAAGTCCCAGCAGCACCGAAGGCCAAATCGAGCCATCGGGCATCTGGGGGAACATTGCCCAGAGGCGATCCATATAATAGTGACGCAGCATGCAAAGCGCGGCAAGGGCTATAGCCAGCACCAATGCGTTGACCGCAACGGTAAGCAGTTGGTAGGGACGTGCCACTCTGGACGGGCTGTAGCCGATGAGCAACAGGTTATGCAGTTTCTTTACGTTCTTTTGAACGAGCAGGTAAATGCTCAGCATCAGGATGTAGAACGAGAGCAGGCTGATGAGCAGGCCGACAGCCATCACAATGCCCACTACGACACGCAGGAAGTAGGTTGTTCGGCCGGCATCGAGTTTGTCGTCCTCCAGCTCATAACCGTGCTCATCCATATAGCTTACGATGGCGTCGTCAGCCGGATTGCCCACTTCCACAATCAGTCGGTTGGGTGTGCTTTCACTATCTGGTGCAAAGCGGTCATTACTCCAGCGGATGAAACTTTCGGGCACCAGAATCGTGTTCAGCCTGCTGCTGAAACCTATCACGCGCCCCTTCAGCCGTTCCTCGCGTCCATCGCCACGCAACACAATGCCAAGTTCTATCATACCGACAACACCCTCGCTGAGTTTCGGCAAAGACTGGCTCTGCGCAAAACCGAAGTTATAGATGGCCAGGTAGGAACGAGGCAGGATGATCGGCACCATCGGATCGGAGGGATTGAAAGTCCATCTGGAGAGATCGACATCGACAAAATCATCGGGCACGCTCTCGAAGAACATCTCTGTGCCAAAAGAGGCAATGCCCTTCAGGCCCAGGCTGCAGGACACACGATACTGGCTGGCCGTAAAGGCACCTACGCGGCGGCAGAAGGGTTGCCGCTCAATGTCCTCTATTTCGGCTGCAGAGAAGCCAGAAGTCTCGCCCCAGAGGCCTGTGGCCGAGATACGCTTGCTCAGAATCAGATAGTCAGACTTCAGGAAACCGTCTTCGCGGCCAAAGAGAGGCCTCACATCGCGATAGAACTGGAAGCTGAGCAGCACAATGAGCATGCCCAGCAGGTTAGCCGCAAAGAAGCCCCCCAGCTGGGCGGGGCTGACGTGGCGGCGCAGGAGTTTCCACAACAGCTTCATAGGCAGAATGTCTGGTCGTAGCACAGGTCCATCCGGCGTCCTATGCTGGTTATTACAACTCCGGCGCCCTGTCGGCGCACTTCCTCCATCATGATGTCACGCATCACCTGGGCATTCTCGTCGTCAAGATGGCTCACAGGCTCGTCGGCCAACAGGAAGTCGAAGGGCTGTACAAGCGCCCTGATCATCGCTACGCGCTGCTGCTGTCCGAAGCTCATCTGCCCCACCCTGGCATCCATTTTGTCAACCAGACCAAGCGCCTCGAACCAGTCCATTATCTGTTGTTTGGGCTTATGGTGAGTCAGCTGGTTCTTTATCTCCACATTCTCCAGGGCGGTCAGTTCGGGGAAAAGACGCAGCTCCTGGAAGAGCAGACTCAAGTGGCTGCGCCGAAGCTCCACCCAATCGTCCGTTTGGAGGTCGCGCACATCGCGCCCGTCAAAGAGTATGGAACCCTCATAATCGCGCCTATATCCCATCAGGAAACCGCACAACGAACTCTTTCCCGTTCCGCTGGCCGCCTCTACAAGATATACGCGTCCACGTTCCAGCATCACCTTCTGATGCCAGATATCACCCGAGATATCCTCGCGCCCGACAAAGACACGAGGCAATATCCTGTCAAGTACAATCTCTTTCACGCTGCAAAAATACGGATAAGCGAGCGATAAGCAAAATAAATCACAAAATTTATTTTCTTATCCGAGCAAAAGTATTTTAGACCGCAGGTCAAAAATACGAATAAGTGAGGACAATACAAAGGAAAAACACATAATTTTCCTTTTATTGTCGAACGAAAGTATTTTAGACCGCAGGTCAAAGAGACGGATAAGCGAGCGATAAGCAAAATAAATCACAAAAATTTTCTTTTTCAACCAGCTTCGGGCTGATTGAGTGTTTGCTACAGGCGGGTATAAATTTTACGGGAGGCGGGTATAGTAAATTCTGGAGGCGGGTCTAGCATACAGAGAGATATAGAACGGCCGTCATATTGCAATATTGCATTGCATTCACTTTTATCGGAAGTTAGCGGATGAGGGATTGT
>JAILKU010000050.1 GCA_024693505.1 Bacteroidaceae bacterium
ACCGTTCGAGCACGTTATTCTGGAAGGGGCAGTATCACATGTGGTACACCGGCCAGACGTTCCCGCCCGGTCAGCCTCAGGGCATCAGCAAGATCGGCTATGCCGTTTCGGACGACGGCGTTCACTTCCGCCGCGTACAGAGGGAGCCCGTGCTGATGCCTGAGATGGACTACGAGGGCTTCTCGGTGATGAATCCCTACGTGATGTACGATGAGGAGCGCAAGGTGCTGCGAATGTGGTACTCGAGCGGGGAGACCTACGAGCCGAACGTGGAATGCTATGCCGAGTCGGCCGACGGCATCCACTGGCAGCGCTCGCCCCTGAACCCCATCTTCGGCAAGGGCGCTCCGGGCGAGTGGGACTGCGATCGGGTAGGGGGACTTGAGGTGCACCGCCTGCAGGACGGACGCTTCATTATGTTCTACATCGGCTACTCGGACATCAACACGGCCCGCATCGGAGCCGCCGTTTCGCCCGACGGCATTACGCGCTGGCACCGTCTGCAGGCCAACCCGCTGGTGGAGCCCGTGCCCGGCGAGTGGGACGGCCATGCCTGCTACAAGCCCACGGTCTTCCACGACCGGGCGAACAAGCGCTGGCTGCTCTGGTACAACGGGCGGAAGGACGCCAACGAGTTCATCGGCATGGCCGTCCACGAGGGTGACGACCTGCTGAGCACCGAGCCCGTTGCCGCCCTGCCTGACTCGACGCTGATAGAGCACTATGTGGCCGACTTCAACAGCCACGACCAGGAGACCTACCGCCAGACCTTCCCCAACGACAAGGCTGCGGACTTCCTGAAGGCGAACATCCCCCTCTTCCAGTGCCCCGACAAGGAGCTGGAGCGCACCTACTACTTCCGCTGGTGGACGTATCGCAAGCATGTCCGCCAGACGCCCGACGGCTTCGTCATCACCGAGTTCCTGCCCAATGTGGGATGGGCGGGCAAGCACAATACCATCAACTGCCCGGCGTGCAGGTCATAGAAAGCAGTGACCGGAAAATAATCGTAGAATACATCTTATAATAATAGTCAATCGATATGAAAATAACATCAATTTTGGGTCTTTCTTTACTTTCAGCCTTGCTGTTTGGATGCCGGCATATTGAGGAGGCTGACAGAGCATTACTAACCCGTCGCTCGCCTATCGACGAGCCCTATGCCTACGTTTCGGGCGGCGCAATGACTGGGATGGCTGTGCCTGAATCGCCCGACCCGCTGGTGCGCTATGTCTGGGATAATCCGCGTGCCGAGGACTCGCTGCAGATCTTCGTGGTACTCCCACAGAAGGCCGAAGTCATCTCGGGCGATGATAGTTTCGGGGGACTGCAGACCGTTGGGGGCGAGAACTGCAATATTCGGGTTACAGGTCCCGGCGAACTGCTCTTCGACTTCGGCACCGAACTTCCTGCTTGGATAGAAATAGACAGTCCCGACCTCTCTGGCGAAGTGGAACTGGGTATTAGCGAATACCGCGGTCCCGAGCTGCTTGGAGGCCCCTATCGCAAGATAAGGCAGCCTATGCAGTACGGCACAACCTATCGTCTGGAGCTTAACGATGAGCTTTACGAGGGTGTGCGCTACGGCTTCCTCTATGTCCGCCGGTTCGAGAAACCATTCACGGTCACTGCCGTCCGCGCCGTCTGCCAGGTGAAGCCCACTAACTATACGGGTCGGTTCCATAGCGACAACGAGATGCTGAACCGCATCTGGTACACTGGCGCTTGGGATGTGAAGGCCAACCTGCGCCAGGACTGTTTTGGTGCCATTTTGATAGACCGCAGTGACCGGTTCTCCTGGACGGGCGATGCCTATCCCGCCCAGGCTGCTTCGCTGGCAGCTTTCTCGAATTACGATGCGGTGCTGAAGAATCTGTACTGGACCGAATCGCATCCGAACAGCATTGAGACCTATGAGCTATACTGGGTAGAAAGTCTCATAGACTATTACATGTATTCGGGCGATGAGGCGTGCCTGCGCGCCCTGCTACCTAAGGCCATGAAGCGGCTGGACCATGCCTGGGATATCTTCGACCAGCCACGGGGACTCTCCTTCATAGGTTGGGACCAGCGTATCGGAACGGGCTTCGACCATCCCAACTGTCTGGAGGGGCAGTGGACCTATCGGATGCTGGCCATCGGAGCATGGAAACACTTGGCTCGGGTGCTGCGCATGATAGGGGAGGAGGAGCAGGCCGCTGACCTAGAGGAACGGGCACGCGAAAAGACCGCCCAGGTATCTTCGCCTGAACAGCTGGCCCAGCTGGGGATGCACGCCTCGGCAGATGCCATAAATGCCGGACTGCTGCCCGACCTGGAACGCCTCTACCATCCTGAACTCTCAGATCGCCTTCACCGCCTTTCTTACTCGCCCTTCAACCAGTGTTTTCTGCTCAAGGCAATGGCTCAGGCAGGCCATTACGGGGATGCAATGGCCTCTGTACTCGACCAGTGGGGCGGGCAGATCGATCTGGGCGCTACATGTTTCCTGGAGGTCTACAGGCCCGATTGGAATCGGCTCTTGGGCCCCGGCGGCACACTGCCCTTCACCCAGTGCGGTACGACCAGCATGGCCCATCCCTGGGGAGCCGGTGTAACGGCATGGCTCAGCGAGGAGGTGCTGGGCATTAAGCCCACCTCGGGCGGGTTCCGTACCTTCAGCGTGAAGCCCCACTTCGCCGGGCATGCCACCCGCGTAGAAGGTCAGACCATGACGCCCCACGGACCTATACTAGCCAGTTTCGACCTGAGGACAGGTCACCATTCGCTTTCGGTGCCAGAAGGTACAGAGGGCAAGCTCTATGTCCCGAAGGAGGGAATGGAGATAGATGAGGTGAGGGTAAACGGAAAAGCTGTTAAACTCTTATCGCAGGGAGAATTGGATGAACTCCTCCCTGCGGGTAAATATGAAATACGGGTAAAGTATTCCGGAGAGCCGGCGAAGAAACTGGAGGAGAAATACGTCTATGCCACGCAGGCTAGTGTTGACACGCTGACACACGGCCAATGGTTCCGACACTATGGCAGCCAGGGACGCTTCATTGTGGGAGGAGCAGCGGACGGAGGCGACCTGGCCGAACTGCCAGACTATGTGGAATCGGTCAGCTTCAATGTAGGCGAAGTGGACAGGGTGGAGACGCACAGAACCGCCAGGGTGAAGCCTCTTGACCCACGGGCCATGCTACCTGTCAGCAGCGACCCCGATGCACGTTGCGTAATGGGCTGCTACTACTCGCGGGGACTCCAGATGACACCTCTCGAGGTCAAGCTGCGCCAGGAGGGAACGCCATACCGGATAGCCATCTATTATGCCGACTGCGACAAGGGAGAAAGGGACTTTGTGGTGGACATCTTCGACCTGCAGACGCTGAACCAGATTGCCCCCTCGGTGCGCCTTACCGATATGACGGGCGGCGCATACCTGGTCTTCGAATGTGACTGCTCAGTTCGTGTAACGGCCAGCTTCGTTTCGGGCGATAATGCCCTTGTGAACGCCGTGTTCTTTGACCAGCCTGAGTAATAATGACGCTGCAATCCCTTCTTCAATATCAGAATGAGACAAAAATCAAGATTTATGTATATCAGAATCGCATGCTGCTGCATTCCTGCCCTCCTGCTGACAGGATGCCAATCGGCTGATGAAGTCAGCCTGCTCGGCCTTCGCTCACCTATCGACGAGCCGTATGCCTACGTCTCAGGCGGAGCAATGAGCGGAGAGGCGGTGCCTGAATCGCCCGACCCCTTGGTGCGCTATGTCTGGGACAACCCGCGGGCCGAAGACTCGCTGCAGATTTTCATAATGCTGCCATGCCAGGCAGAGGCGATAAGCGGCGCAGAGCACTTCGAGGGCCTGCAGACAGCCACCGGCGACAAATGCCACATCCAAGTGAACGGACCTGGCGTAATCCGCCTGGACTTCGGTACAGAGCTGCCCGCCTGGCTGGAGATAGACAGCCCCGACCTGAATGGGAATGTTGAACTGGGATGCAGTGAACATCGCGAGTACTCGATGTTTCCGAAGATAGCCAGGCCGGTACAGTACGGGACGACTTACCGCATGGAGCTGAATAGGGAACTGTACGAAGGCGTTCGCTACGGATTCATCCGCGTGAACAGTTTGGAACAGCCCTTTACCATAACTGCTGTGCGCGCCGTCTGCCAGGTGAAGCCCACCAATTACACGGGCCGGTTCCGCAGCGACAACGAGATGCTGAACCGCATCTGGTACACTGGCGCTTGGGATGTGAAGGCCAACCTGCGCCAGGACTGTTTTGGTGCCATTTTGATAGACCGCAGTGACCGGTTCTCCTGGACGG
>JAILKU010000071.1 GCA_024693505.1 Bacteroidaceae bacterium
AGGTGCTCGATGTGGAACATCTCAAACACTTCCTTCATCTCGTTGATGCGATTGCTGTCTTTCGCATAACGGCTTTCTTTGGGTTGGGTCACCATACTTTTTCAAACTTTTGGTGTCAACCTTATTTAAAATAAGACAGACCGATTTGTGTTAAATGCCTGAGAGCAGGAACTGGAAGAGTCCCATGAAGCGGATGCCTTTGGCGTCGGTATATGCGGCAATGTCGCTACCTGTGATGACAATCTTTTGGAAACTGTCGTCAACTTTGAGAAGCGACCTGAGTTCCTGCTGCCGTTTTTCTTCGCTGTCTAAGGAAAATGCCGACTGAATGTAGTATTTGTGTGTGCCGTTGCTGGCGATGAAGTCAATCTCATATTGAACATATTCTGACTTACCGTTACGCATCTCGCGAGTCTCCACCACACCGACATCCACAGCAAAACCTCGCATCCGGAGCTCGTTGTAGATAACGTTCTCCATGATGTGAGTGATCTCCTGTTGCCGGAAATTGAGTTTGGCATTGCGTAGTCCCACATCCACAGAATAGTATTTCTTGATGCTCTCGAAATACTTGTTACCCTTGATGTTATATCGCTTGGCTCCTTCAAACAAAAATGCTTCTTCCAGATAACCGATATAATTGGAAACGGTCTCAGGATCGATCTGGGTGTTTTGTACGTTTCTCAGTACATTACTGATGCGGTTGGGATTTGTCAGCGAGCCTACCGATGAGCATAGCGCATCGGCAAGAGCAGACAGAGCCTCGCGATTCTTTACCCTGTGACGTTCTACGACGTCGTCGAGGTAGGTCTTGTTCCACAACCGTTGCAGATAAGCAACCTTCTGTTCAGGCGTGCGTTGGCGAGCTTACACCGAAGGGTCAGGCTGTCGGCAGGGCGCTTTGCTACGACGGGGAGAGTCTGTTCATTGCCGAAAGCATAGCGCGTGAGTCGTACCTCGATTTCTCACAGGCTCTTATCCAACTCGGGGTTCAGGAGGCCATAGCGCTGGTGGGCAGCATAGAGATTTCCCTATATAAGGATGAATACGGGTATCGTCATATCTCGAAAGTCGAGCATAAAGAGAACGCGACGGAAACGTATATCGTCTGGGTTAAGGACCTGTGATGTCCCAGGGCCGTACATTCTGAAGGGGGAGGAGGAATAAAATGTCGGCTTGCGCAATAAAAATGCTTCTCGTTACGTTATATTGATAAAGGGCCTGACCGGAAACGGGGGCGCATACATTATTATATAATAAGCGTATGGCGTTTTCCACATATCGCCTTACAAGGAGCTGAAAGGCTCGGGTATGGCATTATGGATTGCCCAGACGTGACGAGAAGAGAGAAATGCAACTGATAAACAGAATGCGGCAGGTGAAAATCCTGCTGGTCATTGCCGCGGTCATACTGAGTGTGGCCTCGCTCATCGTTTCGCACTTTCTGGTGCGCGACCTTGAGCTGGAGGAGCAGCGTAAGATGGAGATCTGGGCTGAGGCAATGCGTTCGTTCAACAATGCGGGCGACGAAACGGACCTGACGCTCGTCTGGAAGGTGATGAACGGCAACAATACCATTCCTGTGGTTGTGCTGGACAGCCTGGACAACGTGCTCGACTATCGCAACCTCTCCATCCACGCTCAGAACGCAGCAGACAGCGCCGTAGCCATTCGCCGTAAAGCCGCTACTATGCACCAGGCAGACCGGACGATCCGCATTGATCTCTCGGGTGCGGGCTATGAGAGCATCTGCTATGCCGACAGCCTGTTGCTGAAGCGCCTTGCCTGGTGGCCCTACGTCCAGCTGGGCGTCGTGCTTATCTTCGTGGTGGTGGCCATCTTTGCCCTGCTTACCAGCAAGAAAGCCGAGCAGAACAAGGTGTGGGTGGGACTGAGCAAGGAAACGGCTCATCAGCTGGGAACGCCCATCAGCAGCCTGATGGCCTGGCAGGAAGTGTTGCGCGAGACCTATCCCGAGGACGCCTTGCTGCCCGAGATGGGAAAGGATGTGCAGCGCCTGCAGCGCATAGCTGAGCGATTCAGCAAGATCGGTTCCCAGCCCGAGCTGAAGACCGAGAACCTGAACGAGGTGGTGAGTCAGGCCGCCGGTTACATAACCCGCCGCATCAGCAACCGGGTCGAACTGAAGTGCGAACTGCCCGAGCAGCCCCTCATTGCTCAGGTCTGTGCCCCGCTGTTCGAATGGGTGATAGAGAACCTGTGCAAGAACGCCATCGACGCGATGGACGGACGCGGCAAGATAACGGTTACAGCCACCGAAGAAACAAACCGCTTCGTCATAGAGGTGGCTGATACTGGCAAGGGGATTCCGAAGAAGGATTTCAGCACGGTATTCGCGCCCGGCTATACGACCAAGAAGAGAGGGTGGGGGTTGGGACTTTCGCTGGCAAAGCGTATCGTCGAAGAATACCACAATGGACGCATTTTCGTCAAGAATTCTGAAATCGGACGGGGCACAACCTTCCGAATTGAATTGAAAAAACGATAAATAATCATTTTTTTAGCCCGTTTTTTGGGCAGATATTAGTTTTTTTTGTAAATTTGCAGCCCGAATGGAGAAATTGGACAGCTATAAAGTGAATCTGAAGGGCATGCCATCAGATACTGTGTCGTACCAGTGGCGTGTGGATGATGACTTCTTCTCCGCTGTTCAAGGTCCGGAGGTTCAGCACGGATCGCTGGATGTCGCACTACGGGTGAAACGCACATCGGGAGCCTACGAGCTTACTTTTCAGCTTGACGGCACGGTGAAAGTACAATGCGACCGTTGCATGGAACTTATGGACTTGCCCATTCAGACCCAGTGTGAGCTGCGCGTCAAGCTTGGAGACGACTTCTCCGACGACGGGGACCTGGTTACTATCCCATACGAGGACGGCACATTTAATGTGGCATGGAACCTCTACGAGATGATAGCCCTTGAGATTCCTCTCCGACATGTTCATGCGGACGGCCCCTGTGCCGCGCAGGATGTTGAGGAAGCGTCGGAGGCAGATAGCCAAAAGCCTACGGACAGCCGTTGGGACGAACTGAAGAAATTAATGACAAACAAATAAAAAAAAAAACAAGAAAATGGCACATCCTAAAAGAAGACAGTCCAAGACAAGGACCCTTAAAAGAAGAACTCATGACAAGGCTGTTGCACGCGCTATGGCCGTATGCCCTAACTGCGGCGAGTTCCACATCTATCACACCGTATGCCCTGCCTGCGGCTACTACCGCGGCAAGCTGGCCATCGAGAAGGAAGCATAATTCCCCATCCGTGACGGTGCTGTCTAATAGCCGCTAAAGCCTTATCGGCCTATGCGGCTTTATTTTGTTATATCTTTATACATTCTACTGACAGAAATCTACTGACAGAAATGGAAAAAATAAATGCTGTGATAACCGGTGTTGGAGGGTACGTGCCCGACTATATCCTGGACAACGAGGAGATGTCCCGCATAGTTGATACCAGCGACGAGTGGATTATGGAACGTATCGGTGTGAAGACACGTCACATCCTGAAACCCGAGCAGGGCAGCGGCACCTCGTACATGATGACACGTGCCGTAGAACAACTGCTGCGCAAGACGCAGGTCGATCCCGACTCGGTCGAGGCACTCATCTGTGCCACTACCACTCCCGACTATCACTTCCCCTCGACTGCTTCGCTCATCATCGGGCGTGTCGGGCTGCATAGTGCCTTTGGCTTCGACATGGAGGCGGCCTGTGCCGGTTTCCTCTTTGCCATGGAGATGGGGGCCAACCTGATTCGCTCGGGACGCTACAAGCGCATTATCCTGTGCGGCGGAGAGCACATGTCGAGCATGGTGAACTATCAGGACCGCAATACCTGTCCCATCTTTGGCGACGGAGCTGCCTGCGTGATGATGGAGGCCACCACGGAGAACTACGGACTTGTGGACTCCTACCTGCGCGTTGACGGCGAGGGATACGAGTATCTCCACATGGCTGCCGGCGGCTCGGCATGTATGCCCAGTCACGAGACCGTTGATGCGCGCCAACACTACGTCTATCAGGACGGGCGTCCTGTCTTCAAGCACGCCGTAACGAAGATGTCTGATGCCGTAGAGACCATTGCCAAGCGCAACGGACTGACCAAGGACAACATCACCTGGGTCATTCCTCATCAGGCCAATGTGCGCATTGAATCTGCCGTGGCACGTCGCATCGGGCTGGGTGAAGACCGCGTGATGATAAACATCGACCACATGGCCAACACCTCGGGCGGAACGCTGCCCCTTTGTCTCTGGGAGTTCGAAAACCGTCTCCGCAAGGGCGACAACCTCATCTTCACCGCTTTCGGAGCAGGTTTCTCGTGGGGAGCAAGCTATATGAAGTGGGGCTACGACGGCGACGTGGAAGCTGCCAAGGAACCTGCTGAGTTCTTTGATAGCCGCATCATGAGCCTCGATGAATGGAAGCAGAAGCGCAGCAATGCGTAGTGTAGATAAAATGTTACACCGGAATAGTGTTTACACGATAGTAAAAGTATAAGAGAAAGAAGATGGACGAGCAGCAGACTCAGAAGAAAGGAACCGCAACACACAAGGCCGGTTTCGTGAACATCGTGGGCAACCCGAACGTGGGTAAGTCCACCCTGATGAACCTGCTCGTGGGTGAGCGTATCTCCATTGCCACCTTCAAGGCGCAGACCACCCGCCATCGCATCATGGGCATCCTGAACACGCCAGAGATGCAGATCTGCTTCAGCGATACGCCGGGTGTGCTGAAACCCAACTACAAGCTGCAGGAGCAGATGCTGCACTTCAGCGAGAGTGCCCTGCAGGATGCCGACGTTCTGCTTTACGTCACCGATATGGTGGAGACGCCCGACAAGAATGCCGACTTCCTCGAGAAGGTGCGACGGATGAAGGTGCCTGTGCTGGTGCTCGTGAACAAGATAGACCTGGGCGACCAGAAGGCGCTGACGCAGAAGGTGGAGGAATGGCATCAGGTGCTGCCCGAGTCGGAGATCATCCCCATCAGCGCCCTGCACCGCTTCAACGTCGATGTGGTGCTTAGGCGCATCCAGGACCTGCTGCCCGAGAGTCCCGCCTACTTCGACAAGGACCAGTGGACCGACAAGCCGGCACGTTTCTTCGTGACCGAGATCATACGCGAGAAGATACTGCTCTACTATGACAAAGAGGTGCCCTATAGTGTCGAGGTCGTCGTGGAACAGTTCAAGGAGACGGAGCGCAATATCCACATCAATGCCGTCATCTATGTTGAACGCGAGAGTCAGAAGGGCATTATCATCGGGCACCAGGGTGTAGCGCTGAAGCGCGTCAGTACCGAGGCCCGAAAGAGCCTGGAACGCTTCTTCGGCAAGACAATCTACCTGGAGACCTTCGTAAAGGTCGATAAGGACTGGCGCAGCAGCGAACGCGCCATGAAGATGTATGGCTACGACCTGGAATAACCATAGCACAGCGTCTATGCCTGTCTCATATTTCGTATTTTCTATTTATAATTCACCATATTGTCCATGTCAAATATCGTAGCTATAGTAGGTCGTCCCAATGTGGGTAAATCTACACTTTTCAACCGTCTGACCCAAACCCGCCACGCCATAGTAAGCGACGAGGCCGGCACAACGCGTGACCGCCAGTACGGCAAGTGCGAATGGACGGGACACGAGTTCTCCGTTATCGATACGGGAGGCTGGGTGGTTAACTCCGACGATATCTTCGAAGAGGAGATACGCAAGCAGGTGGCACTGGCGACTGACGAAGCCGATGTCATCCTGTTTCTGGTCGATGTGGAAAACGGCGTAACCGATCTGGACGAGCAGGTGGCCGATATACTGCGCCGCTCGCCAAAGCCCGTCCTGCTCGTGGCTAACAAGACAGACCATAACGACCAGATCTACCAGTCGGCCGAGTTCTATAGCCTCGGACTGGGCGACCCGTTCTGCATCTCGGCTATGACGGGAAGCGGTACAGGCGACCTGCTGGACGAAGTGCTGAAGCGCTTCCCCAAGGAAAACCGTGAGATGCCCGAGGAGAACATACCCCGCTTTGCTGTGGTAGGCCGGCCGAACACGGGAAAGAGCAGCCTGGTGAACGCCTTCATCGGTGAAGACCGCCATATCGTAACCGACATTGCAGGCACAACGCGCGACAGCATCTATACACGATACGATAAGTTCGGGTTCGACTTCTACCTGGTGGATACAGCGGGTATTCGCCGCAAGAATAAGGTCACCGAGGATCTGGAGTTCTACAGTGTGATGCGTTCCATCCGGAGCATCGAGAACAGCGATGTCTGCATCCTGATGATAGATGCCACCCGCGGTATTGAGGCTCAGGACCTGAATATCTTCCAGATCATACAGCGCAACCAAAAGAGCCTGGTGGTGGTGGTGAACAAGTGGGACCTGGTGCCCGACAAGGATACGAAGGTCATGAAGACGATGGAGGATGCTATCCGCACCCGAATGGCTCCCTTCACCGATTTCCCCATCATCTTTGCTTCCGCGCTTACCAAGCAGCGTATCTTCCGCGTACTGGAAACGGCCAAGGATGTCTTCGAGAACCGTTGTCGCCGCGTTTCCACGGCCAGACTCAACGAGGAGATGCTGCCCCTGATAGAAGCTTATCCGCCACCATCGATGAAGGGAAAGTACATCAAGATCAAGTACTGTATGCAGATTCCTGATGTGCGGGTGCCCAGCTTCGTCTTCTATGCCAACCTGCCTCAGTATGTGAAGGAACCCTATCGCCGCTTCCTGGAGAACAAGATACGCGAGCGTTGGGACTTCCAGGGTTGTCCCATCAATGTCTTCATCCGTCAGAAATGAGGTCTCTCCGATTTTTGCCCTTCCTTTTGTTACTGCTGATTGTCGGTTGTAACCGCGAAGGCGACCATTATACGCATCGCAGTGTGCGCCAGGCGGCAGAACGATTCTATGCCCATCTGATAGAGGGGCGATATGATGACTACGTAAGTGCCCGCTACGATAGCGACAGCCTGCCGCAGGCCTATCGCTCCCAGCTCATCGACCTGGCGGCGCAGTTCATGGCGCAGCAGCGAAAAACACGAGGCGGCATCCTCAGCGCAACGGCTATGGCCGACACACTGATAGAGGCAGACTCCTCGGCACGAGTCCGTCTGGACCTTGTCTTTGCCGACAGCCTCAGAGAGGAAATCAGCATAGCTCTGGTCTTCCGCAACGAGAAGTGGAAGATGAAGTAAGGGAACTGTCGCAACTGATTCCACTCTTCATGGAAAATATTTAACAGAACAGGCGTTTAATTGAAATCAATAACATTAATCATAATAAAACAGATATGAAACGTATTGTCTTTTCCTTCCTCGCCGCCCTGTTGGTGGTTGGTTTGTCTGCTCAGCAGATGCAGATGCCGCTCGTTCCGCTGGACCCTGCTGTGCGTAAAGGAGCGCTGTCCAACGGTCTGACCTATTATATCCGGCATAATGAATGGCCCGAGAAACGTGCAGACTTCTATATTGCCCAGCGCGTAGGTTCAATGCAGGAAGAGGATAACCAGCGTGGACTGGCACACTTCCTGGAGCACATGTGCTTTAACGGCACGACTCACTTTCCCGGCGACAACCTGAAGCAGTATCTCGAGCGCATCGGTGTGAAGTTCGGTGAGAACCTGAATGCCTACACCAGTTTCGACGAGACGGTGTACAACGTAAATAACGTGAACGTAGAGGTGCCCGGCGCACTGGACTCCTGCCTGCTCATCCTGCACGACTGGAGCCATGACCTGCTGCTCGAGGATAAGGAGATAGACAAGGAGCGCGGTGTCATCAACGAGGAATGGCGAATGCGCCGCAGTGCGATGATGCGTATGCAGGAAGCCGCTTTCCACGAGTTATATCGCGGCAGCAAGTATGCCGAGCGTATGCCTATTGGTACGATGGATATCGTCATGAACTTCCCCTACGATGACCTGCGCGCATATTACCGCCGCTGGTATCGCCCCGACCTGCAGGCTATCGTCGTAGTTGGTGATGTGGATGTCGATCAGATGGAGCAGAAGATAAAGGCCGTGTTTGCCGACATACCCGCTCCCTCGCCCGAAGCACCCGAGCGCGAGTACTTCCCCGTTGAGGACAATGCAGAACCCCTTGTATCCATCCAGAAAGACAAGGAGCAGCCCGCTTCCTACGCCATGCTCTTCTTCAAGACAGAGCCCCTTGCCCGTCAGATGCGTGCTACAATGGCAGGGCTCTTGACCGACTACGTGATGGAGGCCATCTCGAGCATGATGGCAGAGCGTATCCAGGATATTGTGCGCCAGGCTGATGCACCCTTCCTGAACGCCTATCTCTCTTATGGCGAATACCTCGTTGCCAAGACCAAGGATGCCTTCGATGCAACAATCATCATGAAAGACGGACGCTATCTGGAGGGCATAGCCGCTATGTATCGCGAACTGCTGCGTGCCTCTCGTTTCGGCTTCACAGAGGGCGAGTACGAACGCTTCAAGCAGGAATACCTCTCCCAGCTCGACGCTGCCTACGAGCGCCGCAACAAGATTGAGAATACCAGCTACGTGCAGGAATATGTTCGCCACTTCCTGGATGGCAATCCAGCTCCGGGCATAGAATACGAACACAAGACGATGAAGGAACTGGTGCCACAGCTGCCCCTGCAGATGATTAACCAGACCATCGCCCAGTTGCCTCCGACAAACCGCGCCATAGCCCTGTTCCTGCCCGACAAGGAAGGCATCGAATACCCCACCTCAGAGCAGATCCTGCAGGCCTTGCAGGCTGTTGACGGCGAGCAGATAGAGGGCCTCAAGGAAGAGGTCAACACAGACCCACTGGTGCCCGAACTAAGCTCAACTGTTACGGTGAAGAAGGAGAGTGCAGACATCTATGGCGCACAGCTCATTACCCTGAGCAACGGCATTCGCGTGCATGTCCTGAAGACCGACTATGCCCCCAATCAAATCAGCATGAGAGCCAGCAGCTGGGGCGGCAGCAGTCTGTACCCTGACGATGAATATCTGCTCGTTGACAATGCGCCTATGGTTAGCCTGGGCGGTTGGGGCAGCTTTACTGCTTCGCAGCTTCAGAAGAGACTGGCTGGCATCCAGGCCAGTGTGAATCCCACTCTGTTCGACCGTACAGAGGGACTGTCTGGCAGTTGCGTGAAGAAGGACCTGGAGACGATGATGCAGCTCACCTACCTCTGCTTTACCGCTCCGCATCGCGATGACGAGACCTACCAGAGTACTTTGGCCCGCCTTAAAGACCAACTGAAGAACATGGATATGAACCCGCAGACAGCCCTGCAGGACAGTATTGCCAGTGTGGTGTATAGTAATGATGTACGCCACAAGCGTATGCGAATGGAGGATGTCGATAAGCTGGACTACGACCGCATCCTCGATATCTACAAACAGCGTTTTGCCAACGCAGCCGACTTCGAGTTCTACTTCGTGGGCGACGTAGATGTGGATACCCTGCGCCCGATGCTCTGCAAGTACCTGGGTGCCCTGCCCACGCAGAAGGGACACGAGAAGTACCGCAACATATCGTCGCGAATGAGGCGAGGCCAGTACACCTGCCTCTTCGAGAAGGAGCAGGACACACCGAACAGCCTGACTCTCTTCCTCTTCCATCAGAAAATGAAGGACAACCTGCGGAACAGCATACAGCTCTCCATGCTCGAGCAGGCTATGCAGATGCTCTATACCGAGACCGTCCGCGAAGACGAGGGCGGAGCCTATAGCGTAGGCGTCTCGGCATCCCTGAGAGACTATCCCGAGCAGCAGGGTATCATGCAGATTGTGCTGCCTACTGCTCCTGATAAGCGCGACCGTATGATGGAGGTGATCGAGCAGGGCATAAAGCGAATCTGTGACGAAGGCCCCAGCGAGGACAATCTGCAGAAGATACGTCAGTACATGCTGCGTTCGCACAGCGAGGACCTCAAGAAGAACGATTACTGGATGAACGAACTACAAGCCCGCACCCGCTACGGCGAGGACAACGTAACGGCCTACGAACGGGAAGTGGAGCGCGTAACCATTGCCGACCTGCAGAAGCTGGCCCGCCGTCTTTTCCAGAGCGGTAACAAGCTCATAGTGGGCATGACGAGTCCGCAATAATATCGTGGAAACGAGTGAGTGATAAAAATATGTCTGCAAGTCTATGAGGACCAAACTGAAAACGTTGCTCCATCTGTTACTGCAAAGTCCGCGGCGATTTCCCGTTGAGCTGGCTCTGGGAGTGGCATTCTTTGTTATTGCCGTATGGCACTCAGAAACAAATGCCTGGAATGAGGAAAGTAGCAGGATGGTAAGTGAGGTCAATAGCGATATCCTGTGGCTCTTCGTGCCGCTGGTAGTGCTGTCCTTCTGGCTCCAACGTGTCAACCGCTGGGTCTATCTGGCCTCGTTCTTCCTGTTCCTGCCCCTGATGGCGCTTAACCTTAAGCCCTTCCTTTGGACTTACGGCTTCGTCTTTACTTATGTCCTGGCGGCCATTCTGCTCGTCGTAGGCAACAGGCGGCTGGATAACCGTTCGTTCGCGGCTCATGCCCTTCATGTTGTCACTCAGATGTTCTTCGGTCTGGTTATCACTGCCACTCTCAACCTGGCAGTGTTACTCGTTGTGGCCTCTTTTCTATACATCTTCGGCATCAACGAGCCCAGGCACATATTCGAGCATATCTTCCAGTTCATCTGGTTTATACTGGCTCCGCAGATCTGCTGTTCGCTTATCCGTCAGAACGAGGATGAGGTCAGTACACCCTTCAAGGTGATCAGGCTCATCCTTGACTTTATCCTTTCGCCCGCTGTCATCGTTTATACTGTTATCCTCTATACCTATTTCATTAAGATTGCCTTCGAATGGGATTTGCCCAAGGGCGGGGTAGCATGGATGGTAATGGGATTCATTACGGTGGCCTTGATTGGTCGCGTAGCTCAGTCGATACTCAGTCCGCGTTATTACGACTGGTTCTATCGCCGTTTCACGCTGATAGCCATTCCTCCGCTCATCATGTACTGGATCGGCTCCATCTATCGCATCCGCCTCTACAGCTTCACCGAGAGCCGTTTCTACCTGCTGGTCGCTGGTGTGCTGATGACACTCTTCGTGCTAATGCTGTTCCTAGAGCGCACCCGTCGTTATCAGCTCATGTTGCTCATCTTCGGTGCTGCCATCATCCTGTTTACCTACATCCCTGGCATCTCGGCCAAGCGTATAGGCCTGAACTGTCAGGAGCGGAGGCTCAGAGATATCATCAGCGAACTGAAACTGATAAATGAGAAGACGGGCAAGCTGAAAGGCGACATCGACATGAACAGCATCCTGAAGGACAGCCTTTTGTGCGAGAAGTACAGGGATGCCAGTAGTGTGATAAGCTATGTGCGCAAGGAAATTGGGACCCAGCAGTTTGAGGAAAAGTACGGCAGATGGTTGCATTCGGAATATAATTTCAACTTCAATCAGGACAAGAGTCTTGCTTTTACCGAAAGCTGGTACGACAGAAAGGAGCCCGTTGAGCTGGGCGAATACAACATCTTACTGCCCGATGACCTCTACGAATGTGATTTTAAAGACCAGATGGTCACTGTCAGGCTGAGTGACGGCGCCGTGGTACTGGAATACCCCATCGGTTCTGTCATCAGCAAAGACCAGGACCTGCGGCATCATCCCGAACAGCTTATGAGTTACCACAACGACTCCCTGATGCTTGTTTTCAATGGTATCAGTATCAGTGACTCCACTGTTACCAATATCAAGAGATATGATTTCCAACTGTTCGGAAAGCAAGGGAAATCTATTTTCATGCCCAAATAGAAGATTTATATTTTTTTAACATTGTTGTATTGATTTTATTTGTATATTTGCCGCCGGAAATACTATAAAAAGGCAAAAAGTGCAATATATTATAATGTATGGTACAGAAGAAATCCACCCCTAAGAAGGCTGCCCTGCAGGCTGGTGTGCCCGCTGAGGAACCCGTGAAGAAGACGGTCCGTAAGACCGCAGCAAAGAAAACGTCCGAGTCTGCTAAACCAGAATCTGTAGTGGCTAACGCCCCAATTCCCGTTGAGCCTGAGACGAAACCTGCGGCAAAGAAGAAAATGACTTCGAGGAAGGTAGCTGAACCCGCCCCCATAGTCAAGACCACTGCGCCTGTTGATTCAGAGATGAAACCAGCGGTGAAGAAGAAAACAACTGCGAAGAAGGTCGTTGAATCCCCTTCGATAGAAGAACCAAAGCCTGAGGCAAAGGTTTCAAAAGAAATCGTGTCCAAAAGTAAGGTGAACGAGACGATGGCTGTTGAACCTACGTCAATAGAGGAACTACCCTCTGAGCCAACGGCGGCTAAGAAGCCCGCTACAAGGAAGGCAAAGACCCCAAAACAGGACGCTCCCCGACCCAAAAAAGTTGTGGTGGAGGATTTTATTATGGAAGAAGCCTTCAGCGGCATATTTCCGAAACAAAATGCAGGCATACCGTTACAAAGGCATATACAGACTCAAACACAGCCCCTCGTATCAGAGGATGATTTCCGTGGCAATGATGCAATTCCTTCTGCGAAAGGGGAAGCAAAGGTTGAGGTACTCGATATGCATGAGCCTGCCATGAAGTCCGGTCGCAAGCCAAGGACTAGGAAGGCCGCCAAGGTAGATATTGATGAGTTTGTTTCTGACCAGCCTCAACAGAACACTACAGTTGACACTCCGTCCGAAACCATTGAACCCGCTCCAAAGAAGAAGCAGGGACGACGCCCTGGTGCAAAAAAACTGCGAAAGGGCATCATAGATGCGCCAGTGGAGGATACTATACCTCAATCCGACTCAAGTGTATTGACTGAGCATGAGCCTGGTGCAGATGAACTGTCTGAAATACCAGAGGAGATCCTGGACGAAATAGAGGCCATCAAGGCTAAAAACAAGAAGCCAGAAGAACCGAAAGTGCTGCGTGATCCGCGTCCTCGTGAAGACCGTCCAGCCAATATATATGAGGTTGAGAGTGTGTTGGATATCAACAACTATAACATCTGGAACTTGAATGAGTTTATGATTGCCGAGCTTTGGGAGAACGAACGTAAGGAGACTGATTTCAGCCAGACCGAGGAGAAACTGCTCAATATTATTCGCACGGCTTTCGATTTAGTTCACTATGACGAGGGAAATGCGCGCGACAAGCGCCTCTATGATAACGGCGACTGGGCTCATTTCTCCCACTGCCGTCCAGGCCGCGGTACCATAGCGATTCGCCGTCGTCTGATTCGAAAGCTCTCTGACCTGACTTACGAGAACGTGCGCCATATCACTGCTCCCACGCTGCTCGAACTTATAGACCGGAACTTCGGTGGCGGCTGGGATAGCATCTCACTCTCCGTGAAGGACATTATAGAAAGCGGGTTTGACATCAGCACGACCCAGCTTCCCGCCAGTCGCATGCATACCCCCGGCGGCACGCTTGACAAGAAGGTCGCCCAAGGCTATGATGTTCTCGAATTGGCACGAGGCACATGGATAGAGGCTATTTTTGCGAAAAAGAAGGATCCAATAGAGAAACTGCATTACGAAGCGCAACAGCACATGTTTGACGAGGATGGGAATGAACTGCTCCCAGAGGCTCCAGATGAAGACGAAGATATCGATGACGAAGACGAGGATGCCGATGGCTCGGAAGACAATACAGACGATGAGAGCTACTATAGCAACTATGTAGCTGAGGCTGATGTGAAGGATGAAGACGAGGAGGGCTTCCCAATCGTAGAAGCTAATTAAGTCGGGATGGACAATCTCATATTACTGGCAGCTGCAGGGTATATAGCCCTGCTGTTGCTATTGTCTCGTTTCATCGGCAGGCGTTCTAGAGACAACAACGCCTTCTACCGCGGCAACAGGCAGTCGCCCTGGTGGGCCGTGGCTTTCGGCATGATAGGCGCAAGCATAAGCGGTGTCACTTTCGTTAGCGTCCCTGGTATGGTTCGCTCGATGGAGATGACTTATCTGCAGACATGTTTAGGCTTCGTGCTTGGCTATATTGTGGTAGCCACGGTCCTGCTTCCTATATATTATCGGTTGAACCTGACTAGTATCTACAGCTATCTGCAAGAGCGCTTCGATGGCGTGACCCGTAGGACGGGAGCCGCTTTCTTTCTGCTGAGTAAACTTGCAGGGGCCAGCATCCGCCTGTACCTAGTCTGCTTTATCCTGCAGGGTGTCCTTCTGGACCGCTATGGTCTTCCTTTTCCTATTTCGGTAGCCGTTATCATCTTGCTTATCTGGCTTTACACACGGCAAAGCGGCATACGTACTATTGTCTGGAGTGACTGCTTGCAGACAATTGTGCTGCTCTGTGCACTCGTACTCATTATACGTCAGATCTGCCTCACGCTCGGTCTCGATATTGCTGGGGCATACACCACTATCCGCCAGAGTCCTCTCAGCAAGGTATTTGAGATAGACGACCCCTCCAGTCGCCAGTATTTCTGGAAGCAATTCTTGAGCGGGATATTCATCCCTGTCGTGATGACTGGATTGGATCAGGATATGATGCAGAAGAACCTTACGTGTCGCACATTGCGGCAAAGCCAGCTTAACATGACTGTTAACGGTGTGCTCTACCTTCCTGTGAACCTCTTGTTCTTAAGCCTTGGCGTTCTTCTTTACCACTTTTGTGACGTCATGCATATCAGCGCTCCGTTGGCTGGCGATGCCCTGTTGCCGACACTCTGTGCCAGCGGAACGCTGGGGTCTGTAGCCCTGCTCCTCTTTGTACTCGGTATCATTGCCGCGGCCTTTAGCAGTGCGGACTCAGCCATGACGAGCCTAACCACCAGCTTCTGCGTAGACATCATGCAGAAGCCTGATGACGAGCGTTTGCGCCGTCTGGTCCACCCATTAGTAGGCATTGCAATTTTCATCTTGATAATGATTGTGCAGGCATTGAACTCCACCAGTGTCATCGATGCTGTTTACATAGTGTGTGGTTATACGTACGGTCCATTGCTTGGACTGTTTGCCTTTGGCTTGCTTACGAAACGCCTGCCACGTAAGCACTGGGTGCCAGTCATCTGCATTTTGTCCCCTTTGTTGTGCTTCGTTATCGATCAGGTGGTGACCCGTTTCTCCTCTTATCGCTTTGGCTATGAGCTGCTTATGCTCAACGGCCTACTTACCTTTTTCGGTCTGTTCCTCTCGTCTGCGAAACTCAGCGAGGACGATACTTGTGGCCACAGCAACGTTTAGGCTCTCAATAGTCGGTCTGTTTGCGGGGTAGCTGGGAATGAGCAGGCGGTGCGTCACCCACTCTTCTATATGCTTTGATATACCTTGGCCCTCATTGCCCATGACGATGAATCCATCCTGCCCGAGTGGCTGATTGTAGAGGTTTGTGCCGTCCATGAAGGTGCCATAGACGGGTCCTGTTGCAGCACTGAGAACTGCATCGAGGTCGGCATAGCTCACCTTAACGCGAGCAAGCGCACCCATTGTGGCCTGGACGGCCTTCGGTGAATAAACATCTGCTGTGCCTAATGAGCACACCACGTTTTCCACTCCAAACCAGTCCGCTGCGCGGATGATAGTGCCCAGGTTGCCGGGATCTTGTATATTGTCAAGCGCCAGGCTTAACCCATGCGAAGGTGCTGTCCACTGCCGTTCAGGAATGGGGAAGAGCGCCACTACGCCCTGCGGTGCGCGCAGGAAACTAGCCCGTGCAAGTTCCTGAGGCGATACGATATCAAGTTCGGAGGATTGCCCTATGGCTTCCTGCCCCAATATATCAGCCACCTCAGCCAGCGCTGCTATGTAGACGGGGTGTAGAGCGGACATCAGTTCGGCCACCACCTTTGGTCCTTCGGCCACGAATAAGCCAACTTCGTCCCTGAACTTACGTCTCTCAAGCGATTTAATTAGCTTAATTTTGTTCTTACTTAGCATAATCTTATTTTTTTTCGCTACAAAAGTACGCATTTTCCCTGAAATAAAGTTATCTTTGCGTTATGATTTGTCACCTTAGGTTCATAAAACGACTTATTCTGCTGCTTATTGCCGTGCAATTAGTCTCTTGTAGCGCGAATCGTTTCGTGCCTGAAGGGTGTTACATTCTGGATAAAGTGAATTTGCAAAGCGATGACTCCCACCTTAAGACAGAGCCCCTGCAGGGATACGTGCGGCAGCATCCCAACAGTAAATGGTTCTCACTGCTGAAAGTGCCCCTGGGTATATATGCCTTATCAGGGCAAGATAGCACCCGTCGAATAAATCGTTTTGTGCGTAGGCTAGGTGAGGCACCTGTCATCTACGATCGCCTTTTGGCTGAAAAAACACAGCAAAATATTCGTCTGGCAGTACAGAATATGGGTTATCTGGACGCTAACGTAGAGTTAGACTCTGTTCGGCATAAGCGCAAGATGCGACTGCGCTACCTCATCCATCCGCATGACCGGTATACTGTTCGCAATCTTAGTACCGACATACAGGATTCGGGTATAGCAGCACTGATTAACCGTGAGGAAGACGGATTCCGTTCCAAACTGATGCCGGGGATTAACTTTGACCTAAATGTTCTGGATGCCGAGCGAAGTCGCCTTAGCAACTATCTCACAAGGCATGGGTATTATAAGTTTACCAAGGAATTTGTCCGCTTTGAAGCTGATACGGCTGTCGGTCATCGGCTTGTTGACCTGAAGATGATTCTCCAGCCGTTTCGTAGTAGCACACAGCTCACTCCTGCTCCACATCGCGTCTATACCATCGGTAATGTGGACTATGTTTTCAATCAGGTTCAGGACGTAGCGGGTAGCAATAAGCCTTTTGTGCGGCACAGTGTCGTGCAGAATGCCACCGACATACAGCCTGGTAGCCTATATAGCGAGGCAGACGTACACGATACCTACGAACGACTAATGAGATTGGGTGCAGTGCAGAGTGTGAGCGTACATTTTGATGAGGTGGGTCCCGACAGTACGCAGCTTGACACGCGCATCACTCTATTGCCCAGTAAACGTAACTCGTTTAATATAGAGTTGGAAGGTACCAACTCAGCTGGTGACTTTGGTGCAGCAGTTGCTTCCACCTATCAGAATCGCAATGTCTTCCGCGGTTCTGAACTTCTTAGCATAAAGTTGCGTGGGGCGTATGAGGCAATAGACGGACTTAGCGGATACCAGGATCAGGATTATATCGAATACAGTGCTGAGATAGGACTCGTTTTCCCGGACTTCAAGTTCCCATTTCTCTCTCGTCGTTTTCGACATGCTGCGAAGGCAACCAGTGAGGTGAATCTCATGTTTGACTCACAGAACAGACCTGAATTTCACAGACGCGTGGTCACTGCGGCGTGGCGTTACAAATGGGGACAAGCGGGACGCAGGCGGCAGCATCGCGTTGACATGCTCGACCTTAATTATGTCTTCATGCCTTGGATAAGTGAGACGTTTCGTAGCAGGTACTTGGATGATCCGGCAAGCCGGAACGCCATTCTGCGCTACAACTACGAGAACCTTTTTATCATGAAGTGGGGCTATACCTTCACATACAGTTCTCAGGTGCTTAACGGAGCCAACTCTAACTACGGTACAAATGCATACACTATCCGTACTGGTATCGAGACGTCCGGCAATCTGCTATATGGTCTTTGTAACCTTTTTGGAACAAGCCAAAACAGCATGGACCAGTACACTCTTTTTAACATAGCATATGCCCAGTATGCTAAGGCTGATTTCGACTTTTCGAAGAGCTTTCGTTTCGATGAGCGCAATTCGCTCGCTCTACACATGGGATTCGGTATAGCCTGCCCATATGGCAATAGTAGTATTCTGCCATATGAGAAACGATACTTCAGCGGAGGCGCCAACAGTGTGAGAGGCTGGAGCGTGAGGGAGCTTGGTCCAGGCACATTCAAGGGGAATGATGGGCGTATCGACTTTATCAATCAGACGGGTGACATGAAACTTGATATGAATCTGGAATACCGCACTCATCTGTTTTGGAAACTAGATGCAGCAGCTTTCGTTGATGCAGGTAATATTTGGACCATTCGCGACTATCCGGACCAGCCAGGTGGGCAGTTCCGATTCGACAAGTTTTGGAAGCAAATAGCTTTGGCCTACGGACTTGGTGTCCGTCTTAACTTCAACTATTTTATTTTACGTTTAGACTTGGGTATGAAAGCCGTACATCCCTCCTATACCGACTCACGTAGGCATTTCCCCATTGCTCATCCAAATTTTGGTCGTGATAGTAGCTGGCACTTCGCCGTTGGACTACCATTCTAAACCTTTTACCATCCATTTGTCTTTTCTCTTGACCAGCAAGACCCTTCCTAATGTGTTGCTAATGCGTCCTGTCTCTTCTAATGAATCTGTTACAAGCACATCATGGGCGTAAAATGTGGCAATTCCAATGGTATCCTGTATGATTGTTTCACCAATTTCTATTTTCGGTCTGTCGTTCATGAGCGCCAACTCGTCTTCAGTAAGATTCGAAGCAAACCAGCAAACATCTTTTACCCCAGACGAGGTACAAAAGGCAGTAGCCTTTGCGAAGTCGCATGTATAGAAGGCTTCTAAGAAGGATGACGCTACCGTAGAGACGATATATGACTCATTATCGTGCGAGGTACACGATAAAAGACTTAGGAATGTAGCCAGAAACAGTGTTTGATACTTGATTTTCATGACTCAATATGAACTTTCGACTACAAAAGTATGGAAAAATTTGTCTTTTTGCTAATATTGGTGTATTTTTGCGCTGAAATTATATAAAAAGATGATAAAATTCATTTCATTGGGCTCAGGAAGTAGCGGGAACGCTTATTATCTGAGCTCAGAAAATACGAAAATACTGATTGATGCTGGAATTCCTATACGGACGTTGAAAAGAATTTTCAAGGATTTTGACATTGAGGCTGATAAATTGGATGCGGTTCTCATTACGCATGACCATGCAGACCACATTAAGTCTGTTGGATATATGGCTAATGAATACGGCAGGTTTATCTATGCCACCGAACCTGTTCATCAAGGAATCAATCGCAATTATTGCGTGACCAGCAAACTTACCCCAGATAAAGTTAAATATATTCAGAAAGATACTCCAATTCAAATAGGTGACTTTACGATTACACCTTTCGATGTGCCTCACGATAGTAGCGACTGCGTAGGCTACAGATTGGAGAGTGAAGGTATTACCTTCTGTTTGATTACAGACGTGGGGCATGCCACTCCTAAGATAGAGGAAGAGGTGGCGAAGGCTAATTACCTCGTGTTGGAGGCCAACCACGATGAAAACATGTTGATGATGGGCACTTATCCCGCTTATTTGAAAGGTCGTATAAAGAGTGACCGTGGACATATGTGCAACAAGGATTCGGCACGTCTTATTGCTGAGCATGCCACATTAAGACTCAAGCATGTATGGCTCTGTCATCTCAGCGAGGAAAATAACCACCCCGAGTTGGCACGGAAGACTGTAGAAGCAATCCTGCGGGGCTACGGAATTATCCCAGGGGTGGACTTCAAACTGGACATCTTAAAGCGTAAAGTTCCCTCAGAAGTATATGAATTGACACCAATGTAAAAAAAATCAAGCCAAAGATTTGGCGGTTTCATTAAAAGTCCATACCTTTGCACTCGCAAAATCGGACATGATGCGTCCTTAGCTCAGTTGGTAGAGCAATTGACTCTTAATCAATGGGTCCAGGGTTCGAGCCCCTGAGGGCGTACGGTTTAGAAGAAATAAACTGGTTTTGCAATGCGTCCTTAGCTCAGTTGGTAGAGCAATTGACTCTTAATCAATGGGTCCAGGGTTCGAGCCCCTGAGGGCGTACAAAGGTTAGTGAGGATGGACTTCCGGGTTCATCCTCATTCCTTTTATTGAGACGCTCAGTCTAACGTACCAGATATACTGATATTATACATTTGATATTAAACATTATAAGATAAACGTATGTATAGGACAAAAACGTGTGGAGAGCTTCGCCTCTCCGATGTGGGACAGGAAGTGACCCTGGCGGGATGGGTACAGAGTGTGCACAATCTGGGAGCACTTACCTTTGTGGATTTGCGCGACCGCTATGGCATTACGCAGTTGGCTTTCACCGAAGACGCTCCTGAGGAACTCCGGAAGAAGGCAGGCCGCCTGGGCCGCGAATTTGTTTTGCAGGCAACAGGAATCGTCACCGAGCGCTACAGCAAGAACAAGAATCTGCCTACGGGCGACATAGAGATTCAGGTAAACGAACTTAACATACTGAACGAGAGCCAGACACCGCCCTTTACCATAGAGGAGGAAAGCGACGGCGGTGACGACTTGCGTATGAAGTACCGCTATCTCGATCTTCGTCGTCCCTGTGTCAGGAAGAACTTGGAACTGCGTCACCGCATGACGATGGAGGTTCGGCGATACCTTGACTCAAAAGGATTCTTGGAGATTGAAACACCTATGCTTATCGGTTCTACTCCAGAGGGTGCTCGTGATTTTGTTGTGCCCAGTCGAATGAATCCCGGCCAGTTCTATGCGTTGCCCCAGAGTCCACAGACCCTGAAGCAGCTGTTGATGGTCGCAGGGATGGACCGCTATTTTCAAATTGTGAAATGTTTCCGCGACGAAGACCTGCGTGCTGACCGCCAACCGGAGTTTACACAGATAGACTGTGAAATGTCTTTTGTTCAGCAGGAAGACATTCTGCAACTCTTCGAGGGAATGGCTAAGCACCTTTTCCGTGAGTTGCGTGGTGTTGAACTGACAGATCCTTTCCCGCGTATGAGCTGGGATGACGCAATGCGCCTCTATGGTTCCGATAAGCCTGATACGCGATTCGGCATGCAGTTTGTTGAACTGAAGTCCAAGGACCAAACCAGTCTTTTCCCCGAAGGCTTTGCCGTATTCGACAATGCATCCTTTATTGCCGGTATCTGTGCAACAGGTCAGGCAGAATATACGCGTAAGCAGCTTGACCAACTCACCGATTTCGTGCGTCGTCCTCAGATCGGTGCCAAGGGACTTGTCTATGCCCGTGTTCAGGCTGATGGTTCCGTGAAGTCCAGCATTGATAAGTTCTATGGTCCCGAAGTCATGCAGGCTGTTAGCCAGAAGATGAATGCCCTGCCTGGCGATCTCATCCTCATTCTCTCCGGTGACGATGCTATGCGTGTCAGGAAACAGCTCTGCGAACTGCGTCTCGAGATGGGTGCTCGCATGGGCCTTCGCGACAAGAACAAGTTCTCTCTGCTTTGGGTCGTTGATTTCCCAATGTTCGAATGGAGCGAGGAAGAAGGTCGTCTGATGGCTATGCATCATCCCTTCACGCATCCCAAGAACGAGGATATTCCCCTGCTCGATACCGATCCGGCTTCCGTACGAGCCGATGCATACGACATGGTTTGCAATGGTGTGGAAGTAGGTGGCGGCTCCATCCGTATTCACGACCAGGCTCTCCAGGCTAAGATGTTCCAGATTCTTGGCTTCACGCCCGAAAAGGCACAGCAGCAGTTTGGCTTCCTCATGAATGCGTTCAAGTATGGTGCTCCTCCTCATGGCGGACTGGCCTATGGGCTGGATCGTTGGGTGAGCCTCTTCGCCGGCTTGGATAGTATTCGCGACTGCATTGCCTTCCCCAAGAACAACAGCGGACGCGACGTGATGCTTGATGCGCCTGGAGAACTGGATCAGAAGCAACTCGATGAGCTTTGTCTGGCGTTGAATCTCCCTCAGGGGCAAGAGTAACCCCCGTCTCTACCAGTTTCCTGTTTGGAGTTATTATACAGAAAGAGGGTGTGCCTGTTTGACACACCCTCTTTTTTAGTCTACCTTTCTTCACTAAGTTTGTTTGTATGATCCCTTTTGTCCAAATGGAGTAGGGGAGTGGGGCTTATCTGATTTCAATTTCTTCCTTCATGTCGATTTCCTGCCCATGTTGGTCATAGAACTCATATTGCAGGAAAGCGAGTTTCTGGCTGGGGAGAACGCGTACACCGAGTCCGTAGCGCATCTGCCAACGACGTTTAATAGAAATGATACCTTGATTGAGGTAAGCGGCCACATAAGGATGAACGTGGAGGGTAAAGCGATTGATGCCAAGTTTCCTCACGAGAAACTTGATTTTTCCCTCGAGTACCTTGTCGAATAGGAAACTGCTCTTGATGGTTCCTTCGCCGTGACAGGTCGGGCAGGTCTCCTCAACCTGTACGTCCATGACAGGTCTTACGCGCTGGCGCGTAATCTGCATGAGTCCGAATTTTGAGAGGGGCAGGATGTTATGGCGTGCTCGGTCGCGCTTCATGTTTTCACACATGTGCTCATAGAGCTTTTGGCGATCCTCTGCCAACTTCATGTCAATGAAGTCCACAACGATAATTCCACCCATATCGCGCAACCGTAACTGCCGGGCCAGTTCGTCTGCGGCACCCAGGTTGACTTCAAGGGCGTTGGCTTCCTGCCCGTCCTTGTTCTTTGCACGGTTTCCACTGTTGACGTCAACAACGTGTAATGCTTCGGTGTGCTCAATGATGAGATAAGCGCCGTGTTTATAGGATACGGTCTTTCCGAACTCGCTCTTAATTTGCCTTGTAATATCGAAATTGTCAAAGATCGGGAGTTTGCCCTTGTATTGCTTGACAACGTCGATGCGGTCGGGAGCGATGATGGAAACGTAGTCGCGCACCTCCTGGTAAACGTCTTCGCGGTTGACGTATATGTTCTCATAGCTGGGGTTAAACAGGTCGCGCAGCATGCCTACGGTTCTGCTGGTCTCCTCATAGACGAGTGTCGGCATGTCTTTGGCTTTCATCACGCGTTGCATAGTGTCTTCCCATCGTTTGAACAGGATTTTCATCTCCTGGTCGAGCTCAGCCACTCTTTTACCTTCAGCCACAGTTCGTACGATAATGCCACAGTTCTTGGGCTTAATGCTTTGTATGACCTGTTTGAGGCGAGCGCGTTCTTCGGAACTCTTGATTTTGGATGAAACAGAAACACTATCTTCAAACGGCATCAAGACGAGGTAGCGACCGGGAAACGATATCTCGCATGACAGACGGGGCCCCTTGGTACTGATGGGCTCCTTTACAATCTGCACGAGTATTTCCTGTCCCTGCTTGAGTATGTCTTGCACACTACCGTCCTTTCCTAAAGGGGGCTGGATGGTAGCTTTGTTGGGGGAATAGAAGTTCTTCTTGTCGCTCATGACCTGCTTGAGGTACTTGGCGAAGGAGTTGTACTGAATTCCCAGGTCTAAATAGTGAAGAAAGGCATCACGCTCGTGTCCCACATTCACGAAACACGCGTTCAGGCCAGGCATGAGTTTTCTCACCTTGGCCACGTACACGTTGCCCACAGAAAAAGATGCGCTCTGCTGCTCTTCTTGGTATTCCACAAGCCGCTTGTCCTCGGTCAGAGCAATTGCTATCTTTTGGGGCTGTACGTCAATAAAGACTTCACTTGTCATAATGTCCTTTCCGTCAGGTTAAATAAAAAACTCGGCGACGGGCCACTCAAGCCATCGTCACCGAGCAGTCTTTCTTTTAAGCCGAGAAACGGGAGCCTGCTTTACTTGCTCTTATGTCTGTTCTTTCTCAGTCTTTTCTTACGCTTGTGAGTAGACATCTTATGTCTCTTATGCTTCTTTCCGTTTGGCATAATTTTTTGTTATTTATGGGTTAGTACTATAGTAAATTCCAATTTCGACGCGCAAAGGTACAATTTTCCGCGTAAAATGAAAAGAAATCGGACGTTTTTTTCTACTTAAATGCGAAGTAAAGCTTGTTTTGCCCGTCAATCTGCGTTTTTTTTTATATGTTTGCAGACAATTTGAGCCAATTATTGTCAGATGAACGAGATTTTCACCCATAGGTTGGAAGAGTGGTATGCCCGGCATGGGCGACAGCTTCCCTGGCGGCAGACTTGCGACCCCTATTGCATCTGGCTTTCGGAAGTCATCCTGCAGCAAACTCAGGTGGCGCAGGGGATAGACTATTACAACCGATTCATCAGCCGTTTCCCGGATGTACAGCGTCTGGCGGCCGCCAGTGAAGATGAAGTGATGCTTCTTTGGCAAGGGCTTGGCTACTATAGCCGGGCCCGCAACTTGCATGCTGCTGCTCAACAGATAGCTCAGGTAGGCGTCTTCCCAAGCGACTATGACTCTATCCGTCTTCTGAAGGGAGTGGGGGATTATACGGCTGCTGCCATTGCCAGCATTGCTTTCGGGCTTCCTTACGCAGTACTTGACGGGAATGTCTATCGGGTCTTGTCGCGCTATTTCGGGATTCAGACACCTATCGATACCCCCGCCGGCCGCAAAGCGTTCCGGTTGCTTGCCGATGAGATGTTGGATCGTCGCCGCCCGGCGCTCTACAATCAGGCTATCATGGATTTCGGCGCAATGCTGTGCACCCCTCGTCAGCCCCATTGCCAGGACTGTCCTCTGTCCGAATCCTGTCAGGCTTTAGCCGAGGGCATGGTGGATCGTTTGCCCCGGAAGTCAAGACGCCCGAAAGTCACCGACAGGTATTTCACATATTTATATATATGTTCATCGGATGGCAGGTTGCTCATTCAGCGTCGGGGACCTGGTGACATCTGGCAGGGACTATATCAGTTGCCGCTCATCGAAACCCCGTTGCCGCTTCGTCCGCAGGAAGTAGCCGCCCGGTTCCCCGATTGTGAGGTGGAATTGCTGGTGGGTGACATCACCCATCAACTCACTCATCAGTTGCTGCATGCCCAGTGCTTTGCCATTCGCTTCCCGTCCTATGCCGAAACTATGCCCGATGGAATGTGGATTCCCCTGCAAAACCTGCAGGATTATGCCATGCCGCAACTACTTGTTCGCATAATCAGAAAAATATCCCGATGATTATTTGGCGCACATGATAAAAAGTAGTAACTTTGCCCGGCAAAACAGAATATGGAATTATGAATAAGGTAATGCTTATCGGCAATGTCGGGAAAGAACCCGAGATAAGATATATGGACCAGGGTGTCTGTGTAGCCAGCGTGCTTCTTGCAACAACGGAACGGGGTTACAAGTTGCAGAGTGGGGCAGAAGTGCCTGATCGTACTGAATGGCACAATGTCGTGTTGTGGCGAGGTTTGGCTGAGACCGTGGAAAAGTATGTCCACAAAGGCGATAAACTATATATCGAAGGCAAGATACATACGCGGAGCTATGATGACCGCAACGGCGTGAAACGATATGTCACCGAGATTTGGGCTGATGCTATGGAGATGCTTACGCCCAAATCAGTCGCCCAGCCTCAGCCCCAGCCGTCGCAGGCCCCGACGTCTGCGGCGCAACCCAATGAGGCTCCTTTCTGATGTCTAACCAACTCCTTACAGACTTGGATCCCTATTCCCTATACCAAACTCTTCTGGAACCCTTTTCGGCCATAACGTTCTCTGCTCCCGGCACGGGTGCCGTCATCGCCTTGGTTCTCAGCATCCTGCTGCTTTTCTGCTCCGGCTTCGTCTCGGCCAGCGAGATCGCCTATTTCAGTCTGTCGCCCACCGACCTGAGCGAGGTTGAGGAGCAGCGACATGCCTCGGATGCCAAGATACTCAGCCTCCGGCAAGACAACGAGCGCCTCCTGGCCACTATCCTTATCAGCAACAATCTTGTCAACATCGCCATCGTCACCCTGCTGGACTATTTCTTCCTGCAGGTCATGACTTTCGGCAATAGCCTTTGGGTGGAGTTCCTTTTTATGACTGTCATCCTCACCTTCCTGCTCCTGCTCTTTGGCGAGGTCGTACCGAAGATCTACAGCTCGCAGCATTCCCTGGCGTTCTGCCGGTTCTCCGCTCCTGCGCTGTGCGTCCTGAACAAGTTGTGGAGTCCCCTCAGTCAGGTGCTCATCCGCAGCCGCGTCGTTACCGAGCGTTTTGTCCATTCAGAGCCTCAGAGCCTGACCGTTGACGATCTGGAGAAGGCAATGGAACTGACCGACCAGAAGGATATTGCCCAGGAGAGCAGCATGCTGCAGGGTATTATCCGCTTCGGGGGAGAGACGGCGCGCGAGGTTATGACGAGCCGCGTGGACATCGTAAGTCTGGATATCAGTACGCCTTATCCCCAGGTGCTCAGCTCTATCATCGAGAACAACTATAGCCGCATACCTGTCTATCAGGGTTCCCAGGACAACATCAAGGGCGTGCTCTACATCAAAGACCTCCTGCCGCACTTGGGCAAGCCGTCCAATTTCCGTTGGCAGAGTCTTATCCGCCCGCCTTACTTCGTACCCGAAACCAAGATGATCGACGACCTGCTGCGTGATTTCCAGGCAAACAAGGTGCACATTGCCATCGTCGTGGACGAGTTCGGCGGAACGAGCGGCATCGTGACGATGGAAGACATCATTGAGGAGATTGTAGGTGAGATACACGACGAGTATGATGATGAGGAACTGCCCTTCACCCGCCTGAATCAGAACACCTACCTCTTCGAGGGCAAGACCCTGCTCGCCGACTTTACCAAGATCCTGAAGCTGGACGACGAGTTCTTCGACCCCGTTCAGGGCGATGCCGATACGCTGGCAGGCCTGCTGCTCGAGATCAAGGGCGACTTCCCCGATCTGCACGAAAAGGTAACCTACGAGCATCTCACCTTCGAGGTCATGGAAATGGACGATCGCCGCATCATGAAGATCAAGGTTATCGTGAAAGCGTAGCCCCCCATCACTCCCATAACTCCCATAATTCCCATCACTCCCATAACCCCCAATCACATGACCAGAGAAGATGAAGGCCTGCAGGCCCTTGGACGCAAGACACAATACAGACAGGACTATGCGCCTGAAGTACTGGAGGCATTCCAGAACAAGCATCCCGAGAACGACTACTGGGTACGTTTCAACTGCCCCGAGTTTACGAGTCTCTGCCCCATCACCGGGCAGCCCGATTTTGCTGAGATCCGTATCAGCTACCTGCCCGACAAACTGATGGTGGAGAGCAAGAGCCTGAAGCTCTACCTGTTCTCCTTTCGCAACCATGGCGATTTCCACGAGGATTGCGTCAATAAGATCATGAAGGACCTCATCCGGCTGATGGACCCCAAGTACATCGAGGTCACCGGCATCTTCACGCCCCGAGGCGGCATCAGCATCTACCCTTATGCCAACTACGGCCGCCCTGGCACCAAGTATGAGGAGATGGCCGAGTACCGCCTGCTCCACCACGACCTTTAACCCCAATCGGTCATTAGACTGTTACGCTAACGACCGATTTAGACTTAATCAGAAACAGTCCCGGACGAAAAGGGATGTATCCTTTCCCCCATCACGCCCTGCAGGATGGCAAAGACAGCGTCACCCGTGCAATGGCTGGTGTAGAACTGCGTCCGGGGATAGGCATCCGCCAGCCTGTGGGCAAGTGCTGACAGTTGGGCTTCGCTCTCATGATGGTCCAGCAGATGAAATCCTCCTACAACCGTCTCAACCGGCAGGGGACAGGCTGCCAGGATGTTCTCCAGCCCGCTGTGGGCACATCCCGTGAACAGCAGGCCGCCTGTGTATAGCGCCAGCTCATGACGGAAATCGTCCTGAACATACTGCCCCTGCTTGTCTTGGACGAAAAGATGCCGTTTGCCTTCAGGCATCGGATGAATCCGGGGTATGCGGGCTATGACATAGATGTCGTCGCCGATGCTCCCGCTACGGTCCGTCGCCAGCAGTCGCTCCTGTGGGATCTCCGGCCATTCGGGGGTGATGCTGTGCAGGGCGTTTCGCCTGGAATAGAACCTTCCGCTGACGGCATCGGGCGAGACAATCACCTTTGCCTTCTTGTTGATCTCCATGACGTGCCTCAGCCCTCCTGCATGGTCGCTATGCCCGTGCGAGATGAACACGTAGTCCACCCTGCCGAGGTCCTTCCCCAGTCGTTCCGCGTTACGGATCAGCATGTCGCTGGCTCCAGTGTCGAGCAGGATGCTATGCCTTTCAGTTTCGAGAAGGATGGAAAGGCCATGCTCCGTTTCCATTGCAGCGTCATTCGTCCGGTTATCTACAAGTACCGTCCACTTCATACACAATCACTGGAAATTACGCTTCCGATGAACGATCCGTTTTAGACAGCTCGACTAAATGCCTTCCCAACTCGTATGCCTTTTCCAGGTCAACGGGGAATTGTGTGCTGCGTACCTCTGCTTTGTGGGCCTCGCTGAACGTGGCGGCATCGTAGCGGTCGTAGTTCGAGAACTGATAGGTATCGTAGGAGCATAGAATCTCAGTGGGACCGAACACGGCGAGCTGTCGGGCCGACGTATCCATGAGGATAGGGTAGTTCATCTGACGGTACACCTCTTCGTCGGGGCAGTTCATCGTATAGATAGTAGCCGAGCAGATACGTTTCAGCACGACGGGCTTGGAGTAGTCGGAGTAGTTGACGGCGGGGAACTCCATACGCTCCATAAAGGCACGGAGGGCTGCCGACGGATAGCCGCAGTAGTTGGGCGAGCCGCACACCAGCACGTCAGCCTTCACCGCTTTCTGCAGAATGGGCTGCAGGTCGTCCTTAAAGGAGCAGACACCCTTCTTGCCGCCCTTGACCTTGCAGGCGAAACACGACATGCAACCCTTGTAGTTCAGGCTGCGGTCGTAGAGATTCATCAGTTCACACTCGGCACCGGCCTCACTGGCACCTTCCATGGCACGCTTCAGCAGCTGTGCCGTATTGCCGTTCTTACGCGGACTTCCGTTGATAAATAATGCTTTCATCTTTTATGTGGTTTTAGAATAATACCTTCTTCGCTTTCTTATATCTTGACTTTACTATCTCGTAAGAGTTTCGGGTCAGTTCCTTCAGCAGGTCATTTGGCGCAATATTTGGGTCGATGCCTATCCAATGCTTGTGCGATTCGTTATATGGATTGCCGATACAGTCATGCTGTGCTCTCAATTCTTCAATGCGTTCTGGCTGGCACTTCAGCGAGATGACCGAGAAATCATTGCAGTCAAAGAACGAGAACATATGGCCATGAACGTAGAACACCAATACCCCCTCTCCGCTTTTGAACTTCTGGAAAGGCAGTTTCTCTTCTATGTCTTCGCCTAATGACAGGCAATATTCACGATATTCTTCTATGTTCATTATTCTATCTTGCGGTGAGTCGCTTTGCGAGAAATCTGGCAAATCCATCTAAATCACACAAATCTCTCTTATACAACTTTCTTTTTATTACGGCTATCAAGTCCATTAGCAAATATACCTGTTAGATTTGAATAGATTTGTAGGATTTCTGTCCGTAGGACACTCCTTTGTTTCATGTTATATTCTTCCATTTGCCTGCAAAAATACGCATAAGTAAGAGATAAGCAAAATAAATCCCAATTTAATTTTGCTTGTCCGAACGAGAGTATTTTCGACCGCAGGTCAAAAATACGCATAAGTGAGCGATAAGCAAAATAAATCACTATTTAATTTTGCTTGTCCGAGCGGAAGTATTTTCGAGACGCAGTCTCAAGTGGATGTGCCTATTTTGACGCGCCCTCGATTTTTCTTCCATCCTTGTAATACGCCAGTAAACCATGCTGGAACGCCTCCTGCATTTCCACCTTGAATGCAATGGTCTCCTCTTCCCTGAGCGGCAAAAGCTTTATGTCCACATATTACTTTCCGAATGACGGTATCGCATGATTTGTTGAATTGAAATCCACTTGAGCTTTAGTATCCAAAATACCTTTTGCAGTAATCGGTCAACAGACTATCGTATCGCGCGCTACATTCCTTGTCGCTCGTCAGCATGTGGCCGGAGTTGGGAAACACAATCAGGTCGTATGGCTTCGAGAGACTGTCGTATGCAGCCGACAGGGCTTGGTAATGCGCCGGCTTAACCAGATCGTCCTTCCCCCCATAGGCAAAGATGGCGGGCAGGGCTGTTGCGTCGTTGATGTAGAATACCGGCGAGGCAAGAAGCTTCATGCTGTCGGTAAACGCCCTTGAGTAATCGTCTTGCTTCACCCGCTTGCCGGTACAGCCGAAGACAAAGTTCTCAACATCTTCCGGTTTGGCATCCTTGTTGTAGGGAAACAGAATGCGGAAATCTGCCGGTCCCACCTTTATGGCGGCGAACTGCAATGGCAGCGCATGCGTATGACCGTAGGCGTACATCATAGCCAGGTGCCCGCCGGCCGAAGTGCCTGCAATAGCCATCTGGCTAATGTGGACACCCTTCTCTGCGGCAAAGCTCACGATATGCCTGATGCAAGCGTCAATCTCCTCCTGCATGGTCGGCAACGAGACACTATCCTCGTTAAGGAGGCTATAGTTCATCGTGGCAGTGGCATAGCCTCCCTGCACCCCCTTGTAGCAATCGCCATGATGCTCATTCTTGTCTCCGCCCAGCCATGAACCGCCATGCACATATAGAATGAGAGCAAGACTGTCATGCCTGGCAGGATCTTTGGGCAGGAAGAGGTCATATTTATTGTGCGGTTGAGTGCCATATTCCACATCGGTAAACCTTTGTCCGTATTCATCATGCCATTTAGGTTTAAGCAGATAGGTTCCCACTGCCAAGATAAACAATAATCCCAGCAAACAGCCGAAGCCCTTATTTAAGCAACTTTTCTTTGGAAGGTGTTTCATGTAAATTCGTTTTATCCGTTTGAAATAATTTAATACCCACTCAAAATAGACTTTGTCATCCTCAGACACCGCAATTCTATCCCATTTTCTTCCATTTGCTTGCAAAAATACGCATAAGTGAGCGATAAGCAAAATAAATCCCAATTTAAATTTGCTTATCCGAACGGGAGTATTTTCAACGATAGTTAAAGATACGCATAAGTGAGCGATAAGCAAAATAAATCCCAATTTAAATTTGCTTATCCGAACGGGAGTATTTTCGAGACGCAGTCTCAAAGGTACGCATAAGTGAGCGATAAGCAAAATAAATCCCAATTTAATTTTGCTTATCCGAACGAGAGTATTTTCAACGATAGTTAAAGGTACGCATAAGTGAGCGATAAGCATAAAAAATGGACACTCCTTAGGTTCATGTCTCTGCTTTCAACTCCATTTGCAAATAAACTTGTTAGATTTGAAAAGATTTGTGAGATTTCTGTCCGTAGGACACTCCTTTAGTTCATGTATCTGCTATCAAGTCCATTTGGAAATAAACTTGTTAGATTTCCTCTATAAATTCTAATGGTGTAAAGGAAATGCTTTATTTGGGTTTAATCATTACCCCTTTCTATAAAAAAAAGCCCCCTACCGGAGTACGATAGGGGGAGATTATAGATGATGAAGACAACTACTTCACCAGGATGAGCTTACCGTCAATGATGTTCAGACCACGCTGCGGAGAGCTGAGGCGCTGGCCCTTCAGGTTATAGATACCTTCCTGAAGCTTCCCGCTCTTCTGAGCTTGAACCTTATCAATTCCGGTCGGAGTGCCTACGCCGCCCAGGGCAATGATCTGTTCGTAGGAGAGGAAGTCGTCCCAGAAGCATATCTCGGCCACATCGGCATCCTTCTCCTCGCCATCGTTGTCGCAGAATAAGTAGAATAACTCGTGCATCACCCAGGAGCTCGGGTTGGCGCTGGTGGCCTGAATGACCTTGACGCCGTCGATGAAGCATGAGAGAACGTTGTACTCACACCTGGCAACAACGCGGTGCCACTGGCCCTCATTCAACTTGCCACCGTAGCCGAGACCGTTGACATTACGTCCTATCTGGGTGCCGTCGGCAAAGAGTCCTGCATCTGCGGAATTGTTCATGTCGGCCTGGAAGAAGACGTTATAGCCGCTGAGGAGATTAAACCTCACGTCCATCAAGAGGGTGAAGCAGTTCAGCGTACCGTCTTCCTCGTTGTGTGCAAGTTGCAGGCTGCTGCCGAGAGGCACGGTGATAGCGCCATTGTCGTCGGAGGGTCCTGCGATGGCCACAATACCAGCTTCTGCGGGAGTCTCTACGGCATAAGGCACGCCTCCAGTGTGGACAGACGGGCGCAACGTAGCAGTACCCGTTCCGGCCATCAGGTTGTCAGGATCGTCGAAGGTCCAGCGACTGGTGACTTCTATGAAGGGCTCGTCTTCCCATCCCTGTTCTATGGCACCCAGCTCGCGTGCGTTGTCATCGCTGATGGGTACGTCCCAGAGACGGAGTTCGGCTAAGTCGATATAGCTTTCCTGCCCGTCATTGTCGGCAAAGAGAAGCACTTCGGGCAGCATCGTCCATGCTGCGTTGGGGCTGGTACTCTCTCCTGCCTTGATGCCGTCAATATAGGTTGAGGCGTATCCGTCCCTTACGACGAAGAGAATGCGATGCCACTTCATGTAGGTCATGGCGCCACGATAGCCGAGGCCGGAGGCGTTGATGCCTACCATACCCTTGTTAATGAAGAGTCCGGCATCAGTATTGTTGTCAACATTCTTCTGATAGAGGGCGCTCATTTCGTTGAGTGAGCGCGGGCGGATATCCATGAGCAGGGAATAGTCCTTCAGCTCGGGTACACCCATGTTGTTCGTCAGCCAGAGGTACCAGTCATTGGGTACGCCGATGGCTCCATTGCCTTCAACTGGTCCGTCCACCGCAACGATCTCGGACAGACCGAAGTTCGAGGTCATCACTTCGGGTCCGTTATCTCCCTTGAAGGCGATCTGCAGGGTGGCAGGTCCTTCGCCGGCCATCAGGTTGTCCGGATTATCAAAGGTCCACTGGGCATAGGGCTCAGGCATCTTATCGCCCAGACGAATCTGAGTGACAGGTACTTCGACGGGATCGAAGTTCTCCGACTCGATGGTAACGGTACCAGTGCGGCGACCTTCCTCTGCGAGGGGCTGAGCGCGGAACAGGTAGTCCTTCTCGCCCTCTACACATTCTACATCGAGAGGCTCTATCCAGTCGGGCAGGTCGAAGGTGAAGGGCACGTTGGCATTCACCGTGATGGCAAAGTCCGTCTTGTCGATGATGCGCACGTTGGAGGTCTTCACCACGAGGAGTTCCTCTACGTCGCTATAGGAATCGCCGAGGCGGGTTATCATATCCTCGCTGAGGGCCATGTCCCAGAAGCGTACGCTGGCCACGTTGACCAGACCGGCCTCTCCGTCCTCGTCGGCAAAGAGAAGGGCGCCCGGTCCCATAACCATGTAGTCATACGGGGTGTTGCTCTCGGTCATCTTCTCTCCGTTGACATAGATGCTGGCACATCCCTCTTTGATGACGAAGAGTATGCGATACCATATTTCGGGCAGGAAGTCGCCGTTATAGCCGATAGATCCGCGTCCCAGCTGGCTGCCCTTGAAGAAAATGGCTGCATCCTTCGAGTTGGTGATGTCGTTCTGCAGCATGCTCTTGTAGCCGTTCACGTCGTTGAGCATGACATCGTACAGGATGGTATAGGTGTTCAGCGACGCGCTGCCGTTATTGTGCGTCAGCCACAGGTAGGAGTCCTTCGGTACGCTCAGGGCCAGGTTGTCATCTGTAGGACCGGGCACGTATTTGATGTCTGCCGAGGCCAGGTCGGGGGTAGCCTCGGGACGGCCGTCAGATCCTCTGTGGGCAGGCACCATGGTGGCAATCGTGCCCTTGTTCTCCATCGGGTTGTTCCTGTTGTCGAAGGTCCACCATCCCAGAGGATCGGGTACTGCGCCCTCGTCGACGTAGATCTGCTCTACCTTTACTTCCTGGTCATCCATTCCCTCAGCCTTTACGATGATGAAATCCTCACGACTGCCGCTGTAGTCCATCGGCTTGGCACGGAAGAGGTATGCATGCTGGCCCATGAAGGGCGTCACGTCGACGGCCTCAATCCAGTCGGGCAGTTCGAAGGTGACAGGAATGGTGGCATTCACCGTGATGGAGAATTCCAGCTGATCAACCACCTTGACGCTCTGGGTGATGACATTGAAGACAGCATCCTGCGGCGAATCGCCCAGAGGCTCCAGGCCCGAGAGGGCACGTATCTCGTCGGTGGACAGCCCGCGCTCCCAGAATCCGAATTCGGAGAGGTAGGTATCGGACATCTCGCCGTCCTCGTCCACAAAGATATAGAAGCCCCAGGGGTCAATCTCCCATCGTCCCTCGCTCTTGAAGTTGATGGTCTGCTCGCCGTCCACGAAGACATAGCAGTCGCCGCCGCGGTTGGTCAGGACAATGCGGTGCCACGTCTCGTTCTGGATCTGTCCGAAGTAGCCGCCCATGGCACCCATGCCAATCTGGTTACTCTTGATGAAGAGGTCGCCGTCGTTGGTGTTTTCCTTGTTCGTCTGGAAGGGGCAGTTATATGGGCCGGCATTAGGCAGCATCATATACCACATCACTGTCCAGTCGCGAGTGGTTGCCCCGCCCGGTGCACGGTTCACGCGCATACCGGCGGCCTTGGGCAGGAAGATGGCGCCGTCGCCTTCCTCTGCACCGTTTGCTGCCGCATAGCCTCCCTCTTCCAGGCTTCCATACAGAGAGACGCTTTTGTTGAGAGCTGCCACGGGCTGCATCGACATGTCGCCGCTCTCCACCTTCAGCAGGTCGGAGGGGTCGTTGAAGTTCCAGTATCCATCGGCAGATGCCTTTACGTCACCGGTAGCGGCAGGTGTGCGGAACGTTGTCTTGAGGGGGGCCGACTGGTTGTCATAGGAGTCCATGGCCACGATCTCCACGTTGTAGTCAGCCTCAGGCGACAGACCGCTTATGTTATAGGTCAGCATCTCGGGCATGTCGGTATTCAGGTAGAACTGCGAGAAGACGAACCTCTCCAAGATTACCATACCGTCCTTTGATACGCGAACCCTGTAGCGGAAGACGCACTCGTCGTCGGTAGCCTGCGGTAAGGACAGCGTAGCCCGGTAGCCGCCAGCATCAACGGAGATGGAAGCGCCTTCGCCCCAGACGGGAGCGGGCAGGCCGTCACGCAGTTTGCGACCGTTGGGGTTATCGTCCTTGTCGCGAATGTCGGCATACTGGAACTGGCTGCCGTCGAAGGGAGCCTTCAGCACCCAGCGCTGCCCGGCACCGATCTCCAGGTTGCGGTACGTATCGTAGCGGCGTATCTCTATGTCGCCGTTCTCCAGCTCCGTCAGGATCATGCCCTCGGTAACGTACTCATAGCCCTTGGGATGAATACCGTCGGAAACAGCTCCCGGATTCACCTCGCTGTAGGTCGTGCTCGCCGTATTGATAACCGTATAGAAGTTCTGGCGCTCCGACTCGGGGTTGGCACCCTGGTGGATGCTGCGCGGGTCGCCCAGGGGATAGTGACTATGGCCGGCAAAGACCACAGCCTGCGGGTACTTGTTCAGAATCGGGTTCAGCACCTTCATGGCCCAGGTGTTGCCGCTCTCCAGCTCGGGCCATGAGCCATAGACCGTCCAGCGGGGAGGCACGTGGGTGAAGATGAAGATGGGCTTGCCTGGACACTCGGCTGCTGCTTTTTCCAGATAGCCGGCCAGCAACTTCTGGTTGTCTATCGGATAGGCATTCGTGCCGTTGGCAGGGCTGCTCGTATCCTGCGAGTCGCCGCTGAATTCGCTCAGGGTGATGAAGGGATAGCCCTTGATGACCTGATAGATATGGTAGGGATAGGGCTCCCCGCCGTTGAAGGCCTTCAGCCCCTCCTGGTAGTTCGACTTGCCGTTGTTGTCGAAGTTGTCGTGGTTGCCGAGCATGAAGAACAGCTGCCCCACCGGGTTGGTGAAGTTAGACTCATCCTGGAAGACGCTTGTCAGCATCTTGTACTCGTCGGCATGACCGTTGTTCGTCAGGTCGCCCACCACAGCCAGGGCATCCAGCTTGGCATGCGAAGTCAGGTTCTTCAGGGCCTTGGGCACCTTCACCATAGCACCTTCGCCGACATTGTTCTCGAAGTGAATGTCGGAGATGACACCAAAGGAGAGACGTTCACCGTCCTGCGCCAAGACGCTGGAACCAATCAGGCAGAATGCTGCCGCAAGGAAACAGGTAATTTTTCTCATAGTTGGTTAGTTTTAGTGGTTAGTAAAATCGGTTATTTAGTTCTTTTGTTTGCAAATTTAAACATTTATCTCCATATATCAAGCAAAATACATAAAAAAAAAACACATGTTAAAACATTTATCTTCGGCTGAGGTGATATATTGGGGGAAAAATCGGAGCAGCGAGAGGAGAGTCATGCTTGCATGAACTATCCCGAGTCGCGTCGATTTTAGACTGTAGGTCAAAGACGGAGCAGCGAGAGGAGAGTCATGCTTGCATGAACTATCCCGAGTCGCGTCGATTTTAGACCGAAGGTCAAAATTATCTGCCATTTTGGCAGAAATATTATGCCCGGACTGATGGAGCAGCGAGAGGAGAGTCATGCTTGCATGAACTATCCCGAGTCGCATCGATTTTAGACCAAAATGCAAAAGCCTCTGCCAATGGCAGGGGCTTCTGCTTACAGAGGACAAACCCAAATCAGTCATTAGACTGTTAAGCGCTAATGAAGCCATCTTTTTGTCATCTGTCTCGTCGCTTCTCGGTTACAATGGAACCCCATTGCTCCCTCAAAGCGGCGAAACATCTGTTCAAAAATAAAAGCTATTATCATCATAACGCTAATGACCGATTTGGGTTAAAAGAACTAAAGTCTGGTTATGACTATCAGATGTGTAGCGCTCCCATGCAGCTTGTTACGCCCAGAGTGGTCATGATGGCCGTCAGGATGCTGATGATGAGCTGGATGATGAATTTCCAAGTTTCCTTACTCATAGCAATTCATAATTCACAATTCATAATTCATAATTAGGCTGCGCCCCCTTGCTCGCTGCTTCTGGAGTTCATTGTCCATTGTTCATTGTCCATTGTCCATTGCCCATTGTCCATTGTCCATTGTTCATTGTCCATTGTCCATTGTTCATTGTCCATTGTTCATTGCCCATTGTCCATTGTCCATTGCCCATTGCCCATTGTCCATTGTCCATTGCCCATTGTCCATTGCCCATTGTCCATTGCCCCCTCAAAGAGGGGCAGGGGGGAGGGCCTTTTACTCCATCCCGTTGTCGGGATCATCGTTGCCACCGCCAGGCGTGGTACCGCCGCCAGTGTTGTCACCGCCCTGGTTGGTGTTACCGCTGCCGGAACCGCCGGTATCAGTACCAGTGTTACTGCCAGATCCGCCAGTGTTCGTGCCCGTGCCTGTTCCAGTGCCGGTGTCAGAGCCCGTGTCTTCCGTCTCTTCGTCATCCTCCTCACCGTCGTTCTTGGTGGTGAAGCTGACGCGGTTGAGGTAGGACTTGATGAAGGTGGAGGGCAGGAAGTGGATCTTCCGGCGCGTGATGTTGTTCACGCTGACATCCTCCGGTGTCTCCACCATCTTCGAGTTCACACCCACACGGAAGATGCCCACTCCGGGCAGTTCCACCGAGTGACCGGTGAGCAGATGGTTGCGGAACTCTTGCACGATGGCGTGCATGGCGGCAGAGAGCTGCCCTTGGTTGATACCCGAGTTCATCGAAGCGAACTCCAGAACTTCGTCACCCGAGATCTTCGAGTAGACGACTGCGCGGCTCACGTAGCCCTCCTTCTCCAGGATGGCGATACGCTGCAATGCCGCATTGACTTTAATCTTTGCCATAATCAATTAATTTAGGCGTTCAACAAATAAGAAAAATAAACTCTAAAAAGGTTCTGGAGCAAGGCAGTTGCATATTATCCTGAAAACAACCCTTTTACCATCGCCTTCTGTGTGCGGATGCCGTACAGACCGGGCGCAGAACCATGCATGCCTGACCCCTTGCCGAGGTGCTGCAGACACCCGCACTGTGATATCTCTATCACGCTACAAAATTACAAAAAAATCCTGATATACGCAAGTATTTCAGTAATTATTTTCATACTTTTGATAAAATATTCTTTCGCCTTGATTCACAATATGTTATGACATCAAATTGTTCATAAATCATACAATTCTACAAGCCGTATGAATGTAAACTTTTTTTATGTGTTTGCAAAACCCTGTTTTGAGTTGTCGAATAACCGCTCTCAACCCGACTGCTGCCATGTACGATTCGGGTTTAATTTCGACCACGGATGGCACGGATCGACACGAATCCTTTCCGATGGCACAGGTAATGTCCACGTCAATATGCACGATCACAATTTGGTCTTATCTCGAACGGCTCAGAAAACATTGCCCGTCACTTGAAAAAACATTGCCCGTGGAAAAGAAAAACATTGCCCGTGATAATGCAATTTGTTGCTGAAAGAAATATAAAGCATTGCCCATCATTTTACAAGGCGACGGGCAATGGGATCTGGGATAAGAGGGTAGGGGTACAGCTCTATTTTGTACGGCCTGAAGGGCCAACAGCTCTATTTTGAACGGCCTGAAGGGCCAACAGCTCCCAGCCCAGGGCATCGCCCTGGGTATAAATGATGGTAGCGGGAAGCGCCCTGCAGGGGCAAAAGCACAATGAATCGGGTAGGGCTACAACTCAATTTTGAAAGATTTGAAAAGATTTGTGAGATTTCTGTCACGTAGTGACACTCATGAAGATAGTGATATTTAGTCGCCTGCGGCGAGAAATCCGATAAATCAGCACAAATCAGCACAAATCAAACAAATCAATTTTGAACGGCCTGAAGGGCCAACAGCTTCCAGCCCAGGGCATCGCCCTGGGTATAAATGATGGTAGCGGGGAGCGCCCTGCAGGGGCAAAAGCACAATGAATCGGGTAGGGCAGGGCTCTATTTTTGAAAGATTTGAAAAGATTTGTGAGATTTCTGTCACGTAGTGACACTCATTATCATGTGGTATTTAGGCGCCTGCGGCGAGAAATCGTTCAAATCAGCACAAATCAAACAAAAATCAATTTTGAACGGCCAGTAAGGCCAACAGCTCCCAGCCCAGGGCATCGCCCTGGGTATAAATGATGGTAGTGGGGAGCGCCCTGCAGGGGCAAAAGCACAATGAATCGGGTAGGGCTACAACTCTATTTTGAAAGATTTGAAAAGATTTGTGAGATTTCTGTCACGTAGTGACACTCATTATCATGTATTTAGAACTCCAGAAACTTAAATAAAGATTGTGTGGAGAGGAGCAGTGAATGCTTTGTGACAACTTCGTGACAACTTCGTGACAGAGTTTGTGATAGTCTATTTTAGACCTTAAAGTATTGTTGTGCTGATAGATAAGCAAATTATTTAAAAGATGTCACACAGTCACAAACAAAATCCCATAAAGTTAGAACCGCAGAGACGAATATGTATTATTGCGATATGGTATGGAAATTGCTGTGTGACTGTGTGACTGAGTGAAAGAGAGCATCAGAATGGAAGGTCCTCAGCAGAAGAGAACAGGTCTGTTTGGATAGCCTCTGAATTTCTGGCAATTTCTGCAGCGGCTTTGGTCTGGATATAGTAGTAATTGACTCGCTTGTGGTCTTCACGCACCTGCCAACGGTCGCCGTCGTTCTTCTGTCCAGTGCAAGATGCTGGGTTGTAGCAATTGATATGCTCAGCATATTGGCACCATTTTTTCAGTTGCTCGGTGAACGTTTTCGGCGAACAATTGAAGCGAGTATCCTGGTTGTAGGCATTGAGCAGTTCGTCGGAACGCACCTTGCGGTCGAGCCATTCACTACCTTCTGCGAGGTTCTCATCAGCCCACTGACGGAGGCTCTTGCTGACGGATGCCTGAGCCTCGCGCTGCTGTATACGCTGCATGGGGGGCATCAGCTGGCGCTTACCAACGGGCAGCGACAGGTAGAGCTGCAGACACTCCAGCATCAGATGTATATCCGCCTGCCAGTCGGCCTCACTATAGTCTTCGCGCATCAAATCCTGATCGAAGTCGTCGTGAATAGTGCGCGTCTCACGATAGTCGTTCATGTCAGTCTGCTTGTGGTAGTAGTCACTGAAGATAACAGGCCAGATACGAGCATCGGTAGAAGGGTCGTGCTTCTTCAGTACATAGTTTGTTCCGAAGATGAACTTGGGAGCCTTGTTGAAGGGGATGATGACGGGATCCTTGCCCTTCTTCTCCACCGTGATGTTGTTGGTAATCTGGCCAAAGAAATACTCAAAGTTGAAGTCCTTTGAGCATTCATCCACCTTGATGAAACTCGTCGTTTCGTCCATACCTGCATAGATGAACTGCATGTTGGTTTTGCTGTCCATCGTTCGACCGTCGATTTCGAAGAAGTTGACCATGATTTCGGTAAGGGCGTGGATATAGAAGCTCTTGCCGCTTCGACCATTGCAAGCATCGTCACGGTCGCTCATGGCATGATCAAGACAAATGGTGGCCTTGGCCTCACTGCTCGACTTATAGCGGTGCAACATATATCCGATATTTAGGATCTTGACTATCAGACTGAGTTCTTCTTCTGCGATCTCTTCGGGTGTCAAGTCAAGTCCCTGCTCGTCTTTCTTGCGCCAGTAAAGGCGTGAGGTGTTGATTAGGAAGCGCAGCAGCTTGCTCTTAGCATCTGGACTGATGACTATGTGAAAATTGCCGTCATCGTCCTTCGTCACACTGAACTGCGGCTTCATGTCCCGGAAGTCGTGCTGAATGACGGCATTCTCCCAGACATAGTGACCATTGGCCGACTGCGACGGCTGCAGGCGTGTCAGCTTGTCGGCAGTAACAAGCACGGCACCATTGAGGAAGTAAAACAACTGTGAATTAGCCGTTGCACTGCTAAAGTCCAGGTCGTCACGTTCCACAAGGTGACTCACGCCATTGGTTGGCAGAAGACGCGAGGCTTTTAGCTTGTTAATGAGTGGTTCGGGAAGTCCTTCGTGCTCACACCATTTTTCCAAATATGCGACGATGCTCTTGGCTTTTATACGATAGACTACATGGCCTTTCACACGGATATACTGCGGTTCTTTTTGGGTGTCGTCTTTCAAGGTAGAAAAACCTTTAAGCCAAAGAAAATATGCGAGCGAGGTTTGTGAAATGGAATAGGAGTTTTTCCCATTATCGTCAGTGTGCTCCATCCAGAATTGTGCCTGACGTGCTCTGCCCAGCAGTTTTCCCATAGCCTTGCGTGTGGGGTTAAGGCGCAAGAAGTCACGCAAGTCTTTACAGAGACGGCCACGGTTGTCGTGCAGACCGTAGAAGTCGTCGGGTGTGAGCCATGCGGAATGAAGTGTCGGAATGGCTAAAGCCAGACTTATGCCCATGCGTTTGCCGGTACTGTCAATGTCAGGAATATTGATAACACGCCTGGCATACTTCAACAGCAGGAAGAACTGATCAGTGGAGAGCTGACGGGTCTCGGAATCGAGCCATACCGGCTGACAGCCCATAGCCAGGGCGCTGACTGCATCACTGCAACCACTGACCAGCAATACCTCATTGAGCTTCTCATCGTTGTTCTGGTGGTAGGAACGGATAAGTTCTGGCAGCCCATAGATATAGTCAGGCTGCTTGTCGCCAACGATACGGAAGCGGAAAGCTTTGTCGGGGTTCATAGGTTCGTAAACCTTCCAGAAGAACAACTCGCGCCCTTCAGCATTTACATAGGGGCAGCGTTTGGCAAAGATGGGATAAGTGGCGGTAGCCTGACGGATGGTCAGCTTGTCGCCCTTCACCGAATAGACAGCCTTGACGGCGTGCCAGTTCAGCTGAGTCAGGTGCTCGGGTTTGACAAACGGCAACCACGTGGAGAAGTCTATGCCACCAAAACCCTCGAAGAGGTCGAGCCATGCCTTGCGTTGCTGTTCCTCAGGGGTAGCGGTACGCTGCTCTATGACCGGCATGTTCACACCCGTTTTCAGTTCGTCTTGCACTCCATAGCGTTCTGCCAGTTCCTGCAAAGCGATCGAAAACATGTCCTTGCCCCAACTACGGTTCCACATATAGACGTCGATGGCCGAGAGCCAGCCCTCACGTCCTTCCAGTCCATAGTCACGAATGTGCCATCCATTGTCATCCTTTGGTGGAACTAATTCAGCCGATGGCGTTCGCTCCTCTGAACGGAAGCGGAACTTCTTTTTCGGGGTGTTTACTACTTCGGCAGCTGCCGGGCACTCTTCACAAATGATGTCCAGGCCGTCGTTGGTTACGGAGAGGATGCGATAGAGAATGTCTTTATAATTCATTTTGACTTTTTCCCCGCTTTTATTGGGGTTCCTTGATGATGGGGACAGAAACCCCTCTGGTGTTAGCAAAACAGATGAAACTGCTAACACGCCTCAGCAGGTCTGCAAACGAAAAGCTGTAACACCCTTATTAATAGAGTGCTACGTTCTTTAAAAAAATGAAAAAAAATACAGTTTTGCTAACGCGATTGCTATCAAAATGCAGAAATCGCTAACAAAATAGCCTACAGACCCTTCAAGTGTGTTTCCCCTCTCTCAACATGCCTGACTTTATTGCTTGCTCAATATTTGCCCTCGGTTTGATACCTAAGTCTATATTACTGCTTGCAAGCATGAGGGTGGTGTCCGACTCATCAAAGTCGTTGTCATAACCATTCTTCAAGTGGGGCAGAGTAACAGTATAGTCAAGTATATAAATGCTTTCTTTTATCCGAGAAATATCTAGAGCTTTCAATCTTTCTTTACTGTTGAAATTGGGTGTGGTATTAAACTGTTCAAGTACCAATTTACTTGCAGACTGCTTCGTTTGCTTTATTATAAGTGTAGTCTGCATATTCCCATTGCTGGTTGAAATCCTATAGTTTAGGAGACGGTCAAGAAAGACTGACAGTATCGTTTTGTTAGCAGCAAACTTCAGGTTACAACACATATCTTTGCCCTCGAAGAATAAGCTAAAATCATCTAAAGTTACTTCTGGAGATAGCCAACCCCAGCAGCCACCGTCCTTCGAATTATTATTGCCAGTCTGCCACTTTTTATAGAGTAGAGCTACTCTTTTATTTTGAATCTCTACAATCGCCTTGCTTTTATCGTGACGGATATATTTGAGCGTCATGTATTTCGGTGGCTTGGGAATAGTTCTCGGTATGATTGATTTAGCTGATTTCCTTTTAGGAGCAGAGGGGATTTCCTGTTCTGTTTGACGCTCTGTTGAAACATTATAAAAATCATTCTGGTGTTCCTCCGCAGTCTTTATCTTACTCAACAGATCCTTAGCTTCAGACCAATCATATACACAACAGTCGCCGCGCCGGTCATCAAAGTATCTATCTACATAGTACATTGAATCAGGTAGTCTGGACAGAATTATGCCAGTTTCCTTTTCCAGCTCTTTCATGTCAATGCCTCGCACAAGTAATTGAGCCGCCCATATTGTTCCTATATGTTGAAGTATATGGATAAAATTGCAATAATATCTTCTCATGGTTGTCAACTCTTCTTTTCTTGTCGCACCTGGAGAATTTTCATACATGATATTCCGTAGCCAGTGCCTCTCTTCAGGAGTAATGAGGGGAACGAACTTTTCTCCCTCAGATTTCTCCATAGGATATGTTTCATTGTTAACCCATCGTGTGAATTGATTAAATTTCCTCATCTCGTCTTTGGCCATCTCGCGACACACCTTACGGCTTTCCTCCCCAGTCAGTTTTTGAGTGCTATTTTCAATTATCTCCTCGACGGCTTGTCGCAGTTTCTTATAACTACCTTCAGCGTAGAATGTTTGTCTGAACATTCTCATGTCGAACTCCGCCTGAAGGTTGTTCACTTCATCCCACTCAGGCGTTCCGCCTTGTTGAGCAATAACATTCAGAAAGAAGTGCTTGACAGTTAATTTAACTGCTTTGCCTCGGCATTCTTGAAGCACACGTTCTAAACAGTCTAATGCCAACCCAAATGGACCATATATTTCAATTACTTTATTATAGAAATCCTGAGGGGACATGCCTTCAGGGTATTTGCATCGATGACTTTCTTTATAAGCGTCGGCCAAATAAATCTCAATACAATTGAGAATTTCTTTAGGAACCTCAGTATCAAACGTATTTAGTGCGGGTTTCAAATCTACAAAGAACTTCAATTCAGACTCTTTCGACTGATACCAGTCGAGTGATCTTCGTCTAAGTTCATCTTTAGGCAGCGAGCGAACCGACCGATTTTGCTTGTTAGCCTGAAGGTACGCATTAACTATTTCATTCTCATAAGCTACAAACAAATCAACGTCAAAATCAGCATCTGGGTGTTCTGCCCAATACTTCATGATACCACCATCTTGCGAAAGCAAAACCTTACGCAAGTCCTCATTCTGTTTGATATAGTTGGGTAACGTCTGTTTCATGCCTACAAAATTACTTTATCCGTCCTAATCCTACAAATATTTTTCTGAAATTCTTTTGGGTTATGATATATTTTAACACCTTTGTACCACAATCATCGCCATATTTCACAGTTTTTTCACTCCAAAAGAGAATTACTTTCCAAACTTTTTCATATCTTTGCCCTCGAACATCGCCAAAATAGGCCTCAGCGGAGGCTTGGCGCTGTGATTTTTGTGGGTTTATTATAGCGTTAGTGCTATATTCGGTGATGTCCCTGAACCT
>JAILKU010000089.1 GCA_024693505.1 Bacteroidaceae bacterium
TTCATAACTGTAAAAGCGGGGGCAGTTACGTCTGGCTTAGCGTGCCCCCGCCCATTATGTTTAACGTATAATGAATGAATTACAGGTTTATCTGCCCTGCAAAGATATGGTTTCCTATATATAAGGTACGCTCAACGACAATCTGCCGTCTGAACTACTTCACCGCCACCTTCCGCGTACCGCTGCCGCTCTTCACCACGTAGATGCCGCGCGGCAGACCCGGCAGGTCAGCCTTGCCGTTCAGCATGCGACCATCGATAGAGTAGACTTGGCTTTCTGAGGTTGACATCCTTTCAACAATACTAACACCGTTCGCAGCATTGACCGTGCTGTATAAGAGGAAATGCTTATCGGCATAGACGCAGAGATAACCGTTCGACTCGGTCATCTCCCAGTCTTCTTGTGGCTTACCTGCTATGTCTTGCTCATCCTGCAACTCCCATCTATAGCCTCCGTCTATACTGCGCCAAAGGCTGACCTGCTGCCCGCACTCCGTATCCTTGACACACAAGCCATAGAGCGCACCAGCGTCGGAAGAGCAAGAGGTCATCCGCAGGAAACGAACATCAACGTTGCGCATCCTGAACCGATTGTAAGGATTACCGTCTTGATAGTAAGTGAAGACTTCAAGGATTCCCTTGTCTGGGCTGCTACCTACAACAACAGGTACGTCCTGACCTTCTTCATAAACAAATGCGGCATCAGTCAGCACTTCTGGCCGTGTGTTGTAGGCAGCACCACCTTCCACTGCTTCACCAACGAACGGCTCGTAGACCACACCACCGGCAACGCTCTCAAAGCCGTCATCCGTCATAACTACTGACGCGGTTGGCGTCTGCACATAGTCATCAAGATAGCTCACCAAAGCACGGTCTGGGTTTAGGGGGTCAACGGACACATGATAGAACCAGCTGGACCAGCTGCGGGAGTGGTGCTCATGCCACGTTGCACCTCCGTCAGCCGACCTTAGCGCCACCATCTTTGGAGTATAGCTTGTCGCGCCAGTGGGTAATACCGAGCTGAGCAGGCAATACACCCTTGACGGATCTGATGCAGACTGAGACAGTTCGAAATAATACGTGAAGGTGTCATGCTTATTGTCCTCTGTCATCACGTAGGGCGACACGTCCTGCCAGGTGTTGCCGTTGTCCTCAGACCGAAGCAGATGCGTTCCTGCATTCAAGCCCTCCTCGGCAGCCCACCCCACATCGGAGATGGCCGTGATGGCATCGCCGCACTTCACGAAGTCCTTCACGTTCACACCATCGAAGCCGCACGGCTGCCAGCCATCACGCAAACCAAGATCGTAGCTGTAGAGACCGGCAGACGTTCCGGCATACACCGTGTTCCCGTAAACACGCACACGCGAAGCGTCAGCAGGAATACTAAGATTCATCATCTGAACAGTCTGCCCTGATGCCTCCATGCAGAAAAGCATTGCAAGGACGACACCTCGTAAAAGTATTCTTTTCATATCAACTCCATTTTTTTTAGAACAAAAACAAGAAAAACGACAGCCTTTCTATAGATATTAAGGAATAATTGTAAATTTAAGATAGCATGTAACATAACTCGATTTGCCAATATTGATGGCGAACGAAGTGTAGTAATTACCAACGGGAATTGGCTTGTGTTGCCTTTCCCTGACAAAGGTGTAGACATCACATTCGTCGTTATGCTGTCTATGATGTCATCGTGGTGGAGAGGACCTGCATTATTCATCAAGCGTCTGGTATTGTCTGGCCTTATTTGCGGCATCTTCCTTCGACATTGAAAACGTCATGATGTGGAGAACATACTTGAATCCGGACTGGGGCGAAGCGTCTTCATAGAAGACTACGTTTCCTGTTGTGTCGGAGTTGTTCTTTACCGAGAGTACGTAGACCTTGTTGCTGTACCCTGCAAAACTCGTCGGAATCTTGTCTTTCGCAAATACCAGGCACCTCTCCGTTTCGTCGTAGCTGAACGGACAGGTGCGATACATTTTCTTGTTTCCCTGCTTGTAAAACTCCTTGAGTGTTGTTTCGTCGGGCATGAAGAAAAACCTGTCGCGGTCGTCCTTTTCCTTCCATTTCCCGATGCTGCCGTCAGCATAGATGCCGTAGCTGTCCCAGTCGTGCCAGCCATATTTCAGGAATATGCTGAGGAATCCGTCTGTCGTTAGCGCTGTTCTCTTTGTCGGCAAGATGTCTGTGTCCTTCTCAGTGAGGGGCTGGTGCTTGTCATTGCCCACGTTGCGCAGGAAATAGACAAGGTTGGTGTGTTTCTTCTCATCGTAATTGCTGACAACTACATATTCTTCGTTGGCAGAGATCAGCTTCAGGTTGCTGCCTTTTAGGATAAAACAGTTGGGGGCGCTCTCCTGCGGGAAACTTAGTTCCTGCATTGTTTCGTCATATTTGAAGAAACTGGAAACATTGTATTGATAGTCGTAGTCAGCGTCGCTATGCATGGTTCCTTCAAGTTTGCCATCGCTCGACGCGTGCAGTTCGCCACCGCCGTTGCCCATGTACCAAAAGCGATCCCATCGCCCGTCTTCGTCCACGCTGTAGCTGCGATAGCAGAAACTCCATGTTCTGTCCACAAACGCCTTTATGAAGTCCTCTTCTGAAGTCTTGAAAAGGTTGAACGGAGGATACTCGGGCTGTGTCTCTACCACGGGCGTAGGCTCTGGTGCCTGTACCGTTTGCTCGTCGTCGCCTCCGCAACCGATGAAAAGCAGAGGCATGAATAATAACAATTTCTTTCTCATATATGTCAGTGTTCTAAAGGTTTAACAAAAGAGTATATTTGGCAGTCTTTGTATGCATGAGACTACTTCACCGCCACCTTCCGCGCCTTTCCCCCGCTCTTCACCACGTAGATGCCGCGCGGCAGACCCGTCAGGTCCGCCTTGCCGTTCTGAATACTGACAGTTTCCACACGTCGGCCTTGAAGGTCGTAAACCACGGAGGAGCGGGATGATGACGCCTGAACAGATGGAACCGAGCTGACATCGCTGAACCGGAACACCTCGCCACCGGGCAACTCTATGTAGTCAAGTGTGACAAAACCGCCTGCTGACAGAAACAAGAATGGAGCCAGCAGGCCGCCGTCGCTCCCCATGCCCTCAACCCATACCTGTGACGGGACTGAGTGCGACATATCTTCGTCTGCCATTGACGTACCAAGCGTGAGCTTCTTCAGGCTTATTCCGCCAAACGTCACCATGGCCTCTTCAGCTATCACAACATTCTCCTCGGGCATGAAGAATGTTATGTCGTCACCAACAGTAAGAGTGAAGTCATAGAGCAGATCCTCGCTGCCCACGCGGTTCAGCTGATATACCTTTCCGCCCTCTTCGCGAAGCAATACGACAGGCTCCAGTCCGTCGTGCTGGTGATACTTCTTGTAGGCCGTGCCGCCTACTATGCTGTCTCCGTCAATCCTCTCCTCGAACGTATACCGTTGCCCAGTTGCCCTGTTGTAGTAGGTATAGTGCCACGTCTTGCCATCCATGAGCAGCGGCAGTCTGCCATTCTCCGGGTGGCAGAAGTTTCCTGCCTCGAAGACCTCTTCGCCGTCTTCCTCCACACTGAGCGTGAGATCCTCAATGCAGCACAGGAACGGGTCATCGCTATAGCCTATGCCCTCCACGCACACCTTCGCCGTGGGCTCGGCAATGCCCTCGGTCCACCAGTTGCAATTCAGGTAACGTCTGCCAGTATGGTTTACGTAAGTGGAAGACACCTCCTCACATGTCAAAGTCATATCGGGCACTGGGAAGTAGTTGGAGCCGGGCTCCATCAAAGAGTCGAACAGGCTATAGTCGTGCCACGCCAAACTGTCGCCCACCCGCATGGAGAAGTCGTAGAGGAGTTCCTCCGTAGCGTACCCATCGCGTATCTTGTACACCCTGCTGCCCTCCTCCCTGACGCAGCATAGCTGATGGAACTCCTCGTCGCCATAAATCCATTTGCTCTGCAGCTTCACTTTCTTGTATACGGTTCTGCCTATCACGCTGTCGCCACGCATCACGTAGAAGGAATGCGGTATGGTATCCCAGAAAGCGGTACTCATCGCCCCACACTTCCACACCTTTCCCTCCTTGATGAAGGCAACCTTTTCACGGGCACTGCTGTTCAGGCTCACCGACATAGCCAGCACTGCCGCCAATAGCATCATCATTCTCTGAGTTTTCATAATCCAATAATTATAATTTACCATACAATTTTTATCATTTGCAAATATACACATTTTTCTGTAACCGTACAAGCAATCGTGATTGCTTCATGACACGAATGACACAATTAAATCTGCGCAAAGATATAAAAAAAACGCTTTGCCGCCAAATTTAATTTTACACTTTTTACACTCTGAAGCTTGTAAAGTGCAATACTACAGGCACTTATAAAGATATTACATTCATTGCGCTGCCGCCCCTGCCACACCCTTTCGCGCCTCTACAACTGCCTCAACGAGCTGTCCAGCTGCTTCGTGCCCTTCCTCCCGAAGAGCTTTTCATTGATGCTGGAGCAGATGTTCGTCACTTGCTGAGGGCTCTTGTCGAGGAGCGTGCTGATTTCTGAACGGGCAAACTGCAGGCGGATGAGGATGCTGACCGTTTGTTCCAGTTCCGTCAGTTTCCGCGCCGGCGACATGACATGGGCGTAGAACGATGGCTGACGGTCTTCCACCACCTTCCTGAGCATGCCCTTTGCCCTGGCGCTGGCGGCCTTGCCATGACAGGCAAGTTCATGAAGGCGTACTACGGCCGGAGTCTCTATCAGCGATTCCTTCAGCGACCACTGCACATTGCCGTCTTCCTCATACACGGACAGCTCTTCCCTCAGGCCGGCACTGACGAGACGCTCTTTCTCCAGCTCGTCGTTCATGGATTGATCGGCCTCTCCCTGCTCGCTCGCATTTGCTTCCAGCCGCAGGATGGTCTGCTCACTCTCGGCAAGACGGTCCAGCAGGTCGTTATACCGCCGGTTCTCGTCTGCCATCCTTCGGTGTTGCGAGGCCTTCACCCTGCGATAAAGCCATACACCAGCCCATAATAACAGCAGCAAGACTCCGCACAGGCAGGCCGTTGCCCATGTCATGCGGCGGGCCCGTTCCGAGGCTTTCGCTGCTGCTTGCTGGTGGCGGCTATAGTCATATCGTGCCTGTGCCTGCTGATAGCCCTCCGTCATTTTCAAATTGGAAGAGGAGTCATTATAAGCATTTGCCAGTTGACAATAGTAAAGGGCTGAGTCCTTATTACCCTTAAGTTCAAAAACACGCGATAGTCCAGAACA
>JAILKU010000110.1 GCA_024693505.1 Bacteroidaceae bacterium
GCCGTAGCCATCGCCGTGGCCTTCCAGTGGATCTTCAACTTCATCGTGAGCTCCACCTTCGTGCCGATGTTCAACATGCACCTGAGCGAGGGTGACGACTTCGGCCACTGGTTCACCTACGGCCTGTACGGCATCATCTGCGTCATAGCCGCCGCCTTCGTATGGAAGCTCGTACCCGAGACGAAGGGCAAGACGCTCGAGGACATGACCAAGCTGTGGAAGGGGAGCAAGTAAGCCGCAAGGCGGGTGTTTTTCTTACTAGACCCGGGTCTAGCAAAATTTACACCCGGGTGTAACAAAATGAGACATACGAAAAGAACGATAAAATGAAACAGTATCTCTTGGGCTTCGATGTAGGAAGCTCCTCGGTAAAAGCCTCCCTGGTGGAGGTAGAGAGCGGCCGATGTGCCGCCACAGCCTTCTATCCCCAGAGCGAAGCGCCCATCAAGTCGGTGCACAGCGGATGGGCAGAACAGTCGCCCGACGACTGGTGGCAGTATATGAAACAGGCATTGGCACAGGTGATGTCCGAGACCGGCGCCCGCCCCGAAGCGGTGCAGGCCATCGGCATCTCGTACCAGATGCACGGCCTGGTCTGCGTAGGCCGCGACATGAAGCCCCTGCGCGATGCCATTATCTGGTGCGACTCGCGCGCCGTGCCCTACGGCGAGCGGGCATTCCGCGACCTGGGTGCCGACCGCTGCCTGGGTCACCTGCTCAACTCGCCCGGCAACTTCACCGCCTCGAAGCTGGCCTGGGTGAAGGAAAACGAGCCCCAGGTGTTTGAGAAGATTCATAAGATAATGCTGCCGGGCGACTATATCGCCCTGCGCCTCTCGGGCGAGTGCAACACAACGGCCAGCGGCCTCTCGGAAGGCATACTGTGGGACTTCCAGGAGAACCGTCCCGCCCAGTTCCTGATGGACTACTTCGGCTTCCCCGCCGACATCCTGCCCCAGGTTGTGCCCACCTTCAGCGTGCAGTCCCGCGTAAGCCGTGCTGCGGCTGAGGAACTGGGACTCAAGGAGGGCACCCCCATCAGCTACCGCGCCGGCGACCAGCCGAACAATGCCCTCTCCCTGAACGTCTTCAATCCCGGCGAGATAGCTGCTACGGCCGGCACCTCGGGTGTCGTCTATGGCGTACTGGGCGAGGTGAACTACGACCCCAAGTCGCGCGTCAACACCTTCGCCCACGTCAATCACCTGGCCCCAGGCCCGCAGGGCGAAGGTCCGCTGACCCGACTGGGTGTGCTGCTATGCATCAACGGCACGGGCATCCTGAACGCCTGGATGCGGCGTACGGTTGCGCCCGAAGGCATGTCGTACAACACGATGAACGACCTCATCTCCAATGTGCCCATCGGCAGCGATGGCGTCACCGTCATCCCCTTCGGCAACGGCGCAGAGCGCGTGCTGGAGAACCGCGAGACGGGCTGTTCCATCCACGGCATCAACTTCAACAAGCACACCAAGGCCCATCTGCTGCGCGCCGCCCAGGAAGGTATCGTCTTCTCCTTCTGCTACGGTATGGAGATTATGCGCCAGATGGGAATGGACATCCAGAAGATCCATGCCGGGCACGCCAATATGTTCCTGAGCAACATCTTCCGCCAGACGCTGGCCAGCACCAGCGGAGCAACCATCGAACTGCTGGAGACCGACGGCTCGGTGGGCGCTGCAAAGGGAGCCGGTATGGGCTGCGGCATCTACCAGGACAACAACGAAGCCTTCGCCTCGCTGCGCCGGCTCAGCATCATCGAGCCCGATACTGCTGCCCGGTGCGCCAACTACAAGGAGGCCTACGGGCGATGGAAGGAAAGGCTTTCCGCCCTGGCGAAATAGCGAAGCATCGAAATCCCGAAACATCAAAGCATCGAAATCCCGGAATCCCGAAATAAAAAGAAAATCATTATAATAATAAAGAAAATTATGGAAAAAGAGTATTTCCCGTTTATCGGAAAAGTCCCCTTTGAGGGCAAAGAGAGCAAAAACGTGATGGCCTTCCACTACTACGAGCCCGAGCGCGTCGTGATGGGAAAGAAAATGAAGGACTGGCTGAAGTTCGCTATGGCCTGGTGGCATACACTGGGTCAGGCCAGCGGCGACCAGTTTGGCGGTCAGACCCGCGCCTATGAGTGGGAACAGGCCGAATGCCCCGTCCAGCGGGCCAAGGACAAGATGGACGCAGGCTTCGAGCTGATGGACAAGCTGGGCATTAACTACTTCTGCTTCCACGACGTGGACCTCATCGAGGAGGGTGCCACCATCGAGGAATACGAAGAGCGCATGAAGATCATTACCAACTATGCCCTCGAGAAGATGAAGCAGTTCCCCAACATCAAGCTGCTCTGGGGTACGGCCAACGTCTTCAGCAACAAGCGCTACATGAACGGCGCCGCCACGAATCCCGACTTCGACGTAGTGGCCCGGGCAGTTGTGCAGATAAAGAACGCCATCGACGCCACCATCAAGCTGGGCGGCACAAGCTATGTCTTCTGGGGCGGTCGCGAAGGCTACATGTCCTTGCTGAATACCGACCAGAAGCGCGAGAAGGAACACCTGGCCACCATGCTGGGCGCTGCCCGCGACTATGCCCGTGCAAAAGGCTTCAAGGGCACCTTCCTCATAGAGCCGAAGCCCATGGAGCCCACCAAGCACCAGTACGATGTTGACACAGAGACCGTTATCGGCTTCCTGCGCGCCCACGGCCTGGACAAGGACTTCAAGGTGAACATCGAGGTGAACCACGCCACCCTGGCCGGCCATACCTTCGAGCACGAACTGGCTGTGGCTGCCGATGCAGGCATGCTGGGCTCCATCGATGCCAACCGCGGCGATGCACAGAACGGATGGGACACCGACCAGTTCCCCATCGACAACTTCGAGCTGACACAGGCCATGATGGAGATTATCCGCAACGGCGGCTTCAAGGACGGCGGCACCAACTTCGACGCCAAGCTGCGCCGTAACTCAACCGACCCCGAAGACATCTTCATCGCCCACATCAGCGGTATGGATGCCATGGCTCGCGCCCTCGTAAACGCTGCAGACATCCTGGAGAACTCCGAGCTGCCCGCCATGAAGAAGGCCCGCTATGCCTCATTCGACAGCGGCATCGGCAAGGACTTCGAGGACGGCAAACTCACCTTCGAGCAGATATACGAGTACGGAAAGAAGGTGGGCGAGCCCAAGACCGTCAGCGGCAAGCAGGAGAAGTACGAGACCATCGTGGCCCTCTACGCCAAGTAGCTAGGGGGGACACACGTCGCACATCAGGAGCAGATGCCTCCCCTCTCCTCCAAGGAAAAGGGTAAGGTGCCTGCTCCTGATACCCCCCTTCCTCCGGAGCGTTTCGCCTGGTGAAAGCCAAATCGCATGCCGGTATATAAATGCAAATCTTATCATAAGATAAAACACAAAAATGATGAAGCGATATTTCCTTTACGCCCTTGTCCTGATTGCATCCCTGTGGATGCTGGCGAGCTGCTCCGAGCAGAAGAGCGTAAGCCAACTGCCCGAACTGCCTCCCATCCCCGAAGTTCCCGAACCACTGCCACAGGGAAGTGTGAAGATGACGCCCCTGAGCGAGTTCCCCGAGGTGCAGCTGGACATACCCATTGCGGAGGGGCCCTTCCAGCCCTCCTGGGAGAGCATAGAAGAGAACTATCCCGGCATTCCCCAGTGGCTGCGCGATGCCAAGGTGGGCATCTGGGTTTGCTTCGGGCCTCAGTCGGCCGGAGAGAGCGGCGACTGGTACGCCCGCCATCTCTATATGGACGATAATTCCCGGGGGGCCTATCAGAACCACCTGCGCCTGTTCGGACACCCCTCGGAGGTGGGATACAAGGATGTGCTCAGGACCTGGAACCCCGACAGGCTGGACCCCGCCCGTCTGACGAAGCTCTACAAGAAGGCCGGTGCCCGCTTCCTGATGATTATGGGTGTGCACCACGACAACTACGACCTCTGGGACTCGCGCTACCAGCCCTGGAACTCGAAGAACATAGGCCCCAAGCGCGACCTGCTGGGCGAGTGGTCCAAGGCCTGCCACAAGGCCGGGATGCGCTTCGGCGTAACCTTCCACCACGAATATACCTGGTGGTGGTGGCAGTCAGCCTTCGGATGCGACTCGAAGGGTCCCAAGGCCGGTGTGCCATACGACGGCCACCTGACCCTGGAGGACGGAAAGGGAAAGTGGTGGGAAGGCTACGACCCGCGCCAACTGTACACGATAGACCTGCGCGAGTACAAGACGGTAGGCACGCAGCTGCTGCCTGAATCGGGCGTCTTCGGGCGACATCTGGACTATGCCCGCTGGTACGCCACGCAATGGGCCCTGCGCATGATGGATGTGACCTCGCGCTACGACCCCGACTTCATCTATACCGACGGCACAGACCAGGGTCCCTTCTCGGGTTCCGGCACGGGAGCCGGATATAGGTGCAACGCCATGCCCATCGTGATGGCCGACTTCTACAACCGCACCCTGAAGAAGCGCGGACGGGTAGACAGCTTCAGCATCGTAAAGTTCCGCCGCCCCACAAACGGCACGGTCAACACGGCCGAGTTCGACTTCCCCGACAATATCGATACCACCCAGACCTGGATACGCGAGACACCGGTGGGCGACTGGTACTACCGGCCCGGATTCGTCTATGACGCAGGCAGCATGGAACGGTTCATCATAGAGTCCGTCTGCCGCGATGGCTGCGTGGCCCTGAACATACCTATCTGCCACGATGGATCGCTGGAGGCAGCCTGCGAAGAGATGCTGGAGGAGGTAGGCAAATGGATGGAGGTGAACGGCCAGGGCATTTACGGCAGCCGGGCCTGGCAGATTCCGGCCGAGGGCATTGCCGACGAAAGCGGCCGCCCACGCAAGTTCCCCGCCGGTGCACTGGGGCAGACGCAAAAGGACTTCCCCTTCACACCCCAGGACATCCGATTCACCCAGGGAAAGGACGGCAAGCTATATGCCTTCTGCATGAAATCGCCCGAGCCGGGCCAGACGGTGAGCATACGCTCGCTGGGCCGCAACGAAGGACGCATAGGAGAGATTCGAAAGGTGAAGATGCTGGGCACGAAGGGCGACCTGAAGTGGCAACAGACCGACGAGGCCCTGGAGATTACCTGCCCCGGGGAGATTCCCTTCCAGACGGCTGTGACCTTCGAGATAGAATAAAGGTTCAAGAGCCCTTCGGGCGTTCAAGGTTCAAGGTTCAAAAGGTTCAAGAGCCACCCCCTTGAACTTGGAACTTGGAACCTTGAATTTTGAACCTTGAACTTTGAACCTTGAACTTTTTAAACGCCTTTCGGGCTACTTCATGCGGAACTCCAGCGTGCCGCCAGCCATAATCTGCTGGTGAGTGAGCTTGAGGTCGGAGAGAGCCTTCCCGTTGAGCTTGACACTCTTTACCCGGATGCGCTGAGCAGTCTTGTTAGGCGCAGAAATAGTGAAATCCTTTCCACCGGCCAAGTGAAGCGTGGCTCGGGTAAACAGAGGCGTTCCGATAACATACTCTGCCGCACCGGCATTGAAGGGATAGAATCCGAGCGACGAGAAGATATACCAAGCCGACATCTGTCCGCAATCATCATTTCCCGCATAACCGCAGGGCTTTGCACTATAAAACGTAGAACGCACCTGCTCCACCAGTTCCTGCGTGCGCTCGGGCCGTCCTGCAAAGTTATAGAGATATACAGTATGGTGGCTCGGTTCATTGCCGTGGGCATACTGCCCGATGAAACCGCTGGCATTGCCATTTACCTCACCACTTGTAGCTGTGAGCGAGAAGTTCTCGTCGAGCTTAGCCAGGAACGCTTTCTGCCCGCCCAGCAGTTCGATCAGCCCCTGCGGATTCTGGGGCACGAACCACATATACTGCCAGGCATTGCCCTCGATGAAGCAGGGCTGCTCGTAGCTGAGGGGGTCGAAGGGCTCTATCCACTGGCCCTTCTCATCCTTGGGACGGAAGAAGCCTGTAGAAGAGTCGAACAGATTGCGATAGTATTCACTGCGCTGGATGAACCGCTTGTAGTCCTCCTCCTTCCCCAATTTCTTTGCCACGGCAGCGACACACCAGTCATCGAAAGCCTGCTCCATCGTAATGCTCACGCTGGTGTTCTGCAGCGTCTGCGGCATGTAGCCATACTTCTCCCAGACCTCGAAGGGCGAGTTCAGATGGGTGCGGGTACAGCTCATAAGCATAGCCTGATAGGCCTCCTCGACGTCTATGCCGGGCAGTTCGGCCAGGATGGCATCTGCGAGAACGGGAATGGCGTGGTTGCCGATCATGCAGTAGTTATCCTGTCCCCAGAGGTCCCAGATGGGCAGGTAGCCGTAGGTCTGGTAATGGAGAATCATGTCGCGCACGAACTGAGCGGCAATATCCGGCGCGATGAGGGTGTAGAGGGGATGTGCGGCTCGGAAAGTATCCCACAGGCTGAATGTGCTGTGATACGTCTGGCCCTGGGGCATCTGCTTGATTTCGAAGTTAGTATCCATGTACCGCCCATCGACATCGCTCATCGTATTGGGCTGCATTAAAACATGGTAGAGGCCGGTATAGAAGATGGTCTTCTGCTCGTCGGTGCCCTCGATGTCTATGCGGCTCAGTTCTTTCTGCCAGGCATCATGCGCCGTCTGGGTATAGTAGTCAAAGCTCCAGCTCTGGGCCTCGGCCTGCATGTTACGCCGGGCACCCTCGACATCTACGGGCGAGATGGCCACCTTCACCATCAGTTCGCTACCGTCGGCGGGATTGAAGCTGAGGGCGGTGCGCAGGGCCCGTCCGTTCACCACGTCGCTGCCTCCGGCATTGCGCTTGCCGTCCATGAGCAGCCGGCTCTGGAACGGGCGCGAGAACTCAGCACGGAAATAGACCTTGCGCAACTTGGCCCATCCCGTCAGGACCCGGAAGCCCTCGATAGTATGGTCGTCCAGGATGCGTATCTGGCCCTGGATGATCTGATAGGCACGCCGCCCGGCATAGTAGGCATCGCCGCGCCACGTCATGCGGTCCAGGTCTAAGACCACCGTCTGAGGCTTTCCCTGGGGGAAGGTGTAGCGGTGGATACCCGTCCGGATAGTAGCCGACAGTTCCACCTTGACGTCACTTTCCTTCAGCTTCACCCAGTAGTAACCAGGCCTGGCACCCTCCTGCTGGTGCGAGAAGTTCTGCCCGAAGACGCCCTCGGCCAGTTGCAGGGGCTCCACCTTCCACGAGACGGGCATCAAGCTGACGTCAATCAGGTCGGTACAACCCGTTCCGCTGAGGTGGGTATGAGTGAAACCGAAAATGCTGTCACGGTCGTAATCGTAGCCGCAACAGGGATCCCACGTCACATAATTCTCGGTTTCGGGACTTAACTGAATCATGCCCTGGGGCATTGTGGCGCCGGGGAACGTACTGCCGCTCAGGGCACCTGTTTCATCTGTCTGGGTACCGATGAAGGGGTTCACAAACGAGGTGTAATCTTCAGCCCAAAGGCCTACAGTCATAGCGCCCATCACCAGGGCTAAGAGGAACATTTTTTTCATTTACGGAACTATTTATCAGAATTTATATTTAGTCATTTGGAAGTTTTACATTCAGGACATTCATCAGTCTTCTATCTTACAGGAGTCTGTATTTACTACCGTTCAGCATCTTGACGACACCTTTCATTTCCAATGTGAAAAGAAGACTGCTCAATGTCCCGATAGGGATATTTGTATTGACGGACAACACGTTGATCGGCATATCATCCACATTCTGCAAAGCGCGAACTATAATTTGTTCCTGCTCACTCAGGTCAGGGAAGAGATTTTGCTGAACACCATTGGCGAGTTGCTCCTGACGAGCCTGTGCCGTTTCCCATCCCATCGTTTCCACAAAAGTTTCGGCACTGGTAATAAGAGCCGCATGGTTTTGCCGAATGAGATTATTACATCCTTCAGAATAAGTATCAGAATATCTGCCCGGAAAGGCAAAGACATCACGGTGATAACATTCAGCCAGTTCGGCCGTAATGAGGGATCCGCCCTTTGCCGCGCTTTCTACGACCAGCGTTGCATCACTTAAACCGGCTACGATACGATTCCGCTGGACAAAATTCTTCTTGTCAGGATTCGTACGACTCATGAATTCAGTCAGAAGCCCACCCTGAGTAACCATTTTTACTGCCGTTTCCCGATGATGCCGGGGATAGATTTGATCTAGTCCGTGGGCTAAAACGCCCAAGGTGGGCAGACCATTTTGTAATGCCGACCTGTGGCAATTGATATCTACACCATAAGCCAGTCCGCTCACCACAATAGTATCAGGGCAAAGACTCTTCAAGTCCTTGATAAAATGGCGGCAAATGTCCTTGCCATATTCCGTTATCTTACGCGTTCCCACCATACTGAGAATATGACGGGCATTAAGGTCTGCCGTTCCACGATAATAAATAAGCAGGGGAGCATCGGGACACTCGCGCAACCTGGCGGGATAGGATTCGTCATTATAATGAATGCACTGAATCTTACCCGACTGGGCGAAGGCTAATTCTTCCTCTGCCCTGGAAAGATGTATTTCCATCAGCGCCAAGGCTTCTGCCATCCGGGGGTGAGCATCGGGTAGAACATCGAAAATATCCCTGCGATGTTCAAAAATAGCAGTAGCACTCCCCAACGCCTCCAGCAAAAGATGCTGATGGGTCAGATTAAGCGATGGAACACGAGTCAGTGCCATCGTATAGATAAGTTCTTGTTCTGTCATTTGGAATCAATTTGTAATTTTGCAGATTCTGTCTCAGCCAAGTCATCCAATATAGGCACCGTGTTTAATATACCGTTCACCAGACAGACGATCTCCACCTGGCTACGCATAACCAGTTTCTCGTCGGGCAGCCGAAAAATATCTTGATGAAAGACATACTTCACTCCCTCCTTTTTAACCCTAAGCCTGCTGGCAAATTCATCTCCGCTGGTCAAAGGCGTCTTAAACTGCATAGTCAATCGAGCCACCACAGCATCTATGCCTTTCTTGTGCAACTCGGAAAAACTGATTCCCTTGGAAAGGAGAAATTCATGACGCGTATGCTCGGTATAATGCTGATAATTGGCGTTATTGACAATACCCTGCAAGTCACACTCATAATCACGGACTTTCATCTTTAGCTCATAGACATATGGCATCATAACCCAAACTCTTTATTCGATCTTTTATTCCCAATCACTTTTTTTCAGATATTCATAACCGAAACGACAACGAAGACAGTCGTGACGGTCACAATATTTACTCTTCAGCTGAATCAAGGCCTGGCTGTCTGCCGCATGTTTCACCTTCAGCCCACAGGCTTCCCACTGGCGGAGGATATAATTATTTTCAGCCGGCAATTGTTCCAAAAGCCGTATGGCCCGGTCCATCAACCCCTGATCTTGCAGGTGCATACCATAGGCGTAGAGCAAGGGCACTACTGTATTCACAATAATCAGGTTACGGCTAAGTCTTGAAGTACCTTCTATAGTGAGCGCCTCTTGCAGCGCTTTTACATCCTTTGCCTCAATTAAAGCACTCATCTGTGCCTTTCCACTCTGATAAAGGCGTGCTAACTGCAAAACACGAATATGCGGGAAATTTTGAGGACGTGTGCGCATATACTTCCAGTCTTTTGCCAACATAGGCTCCGGGAGCTGGAACTTATGACGCAGATAATCAAACTCCTGCTGCATCCTTCTCTCTTCCTCCTTACCATCGTCTTGGCCAATTTCGCCAATCAGCCCTGACATCCCCAAAAAGATGGCCTTAATCTGGAACAGGCTATCGCGATGTTTACCCACGGCCATTAAGGGGATACGCTTTGCCCATCGTTCAAAAGCATCCCCATTCAACCCAAAGCCGAAATTACGGGCCAATGTCACAAATGTTGCCTTTTCCCAGTCTCCCTGTGTACTCTCTACCCTCTCCATTACCTTTCCCGACCTTTCTGTTAGTCTCTCAGCCAATAATGCATCCATCCACCCATGAACTTTCATCGTGTCGAGGAAAGGAATCATCCGATGACAACGAGGATAGTCATCAGTATCACACAATTCTTGATAGTGTTTTGAAATTTGTGGAGGAATAGACAACTCCAACTGTGCCGGCTGAGATCCATCCTCAGTCTTTACCTCACAATCTGCATTCTGAACTACATGCAGAATGGTATTATTATAACGGGCATCTTGCTCATGCCCGTGGCGAAACCAGTCACTACTCTTCAAATGAATCTCCACACTGCCTGCCCACAACGTACCGTCTAATTTTATTTTAGCATTAAAAAAATCAGGCCCCTGGTTTGAGTTGTGCATACCCACATCAATTACATCCACCTCTCTCCCATCTGTGGTCTGTAGTGCTTTGAGAGGCAAAATCCGATGTTTCCAGAGATAATGGAGCAACTTTTCCATATCATTTGGACGTATTAACTTATAATTTTTGAAACAAAATTAATGAATTCTGCCTTAAAATCAGTACTTTTGTGGCGAAAAAATTGAGGTAAAATGAAAATTGCGCTTATCGGATACGGTAAAATGGGCCGTATGATAGAAGAAATAGCTCTGAAGAGAGGGCATCAGATAGTATGTATCATTGACATCGACAACCAACAGGATTTTGACAGCCCTGAGTTTGAAAGTGCCGATGTTGCTATTGAATTCACAGCACCTCATGTTGCTTATGACAATTACCTGAAGGCTTTTGCCCACCATGTAAAAGTAGTAAGTGGTAGTACTGGGTGGATTCCTCAGCATGGCGAGGAGGTAAAACGCTTATGTGCCGAGGAAGGGCAAACACTCTTTTGGAGTAGCAATTTTAGTCTCGGTGTAACTATCTTCCGGGCGGTAAACCGATATCTTGCACGTATCATGAACAACTTTGAAGATTACACACCAACGATAGAAGAGGTACACCATATACACAAATTAGACCACCCAAGCGGTACAGGCATTACGCTTGCCGAAGAACTGGTGTCCGAAGTTGACCGGCTTGAGGGATGGGAATTTGGCATGCTTACGAACCCTGACGGAACACAAGAGGGTTGCTCGACGGTTTCCGACGGTAAGGTGCGGATAGACAGTATTAGGCGTGGTGAAGTTCCGGGTATCCACAGCATAACATGGAACAGCACTGCCGATGAGATTACTATTACACACAATGCCCATAACCGAAGAGGATTTGCATTAGGAGCAGTATTGGCTGCAGAATATACAGCCTGCCATACCGGGCTTCTTACCATGAGCGACCTGTTCAAATTCTGAGTTCATGATATCCTTTTACTCAACAAATAACTTGAAGATCATAATTTAATATACAATGAAGAAAGAGAAACATCAGCCCACAACAAAAGATTGGGCAAAGGGAATAATCGCCATCCTCCTTTATCTGGCTTTCCTTTATTGGGTAGGCAGTTGGTGGGGGCTTATTGTCGTTCCGTTCATCTTTGATGCTTATATTACCCGCCTTATCCCCTGGACTTGGTGGAAGGAGGCCGAGAACCCTATTGTTCGTACGTTAATGAGCTGGGTAGATGCCATAGTATTCGCTTTAGTCGCCGTCTATTTCGTAAACATCTACTTCTTCCAGAACTACACCATACCCAGCAGTTCTCTTGAAAAAAGCCTATTGGTTGGCGACTATCTGTTCGTAAGCAAGATGAGTTATGGTCCGCGCGTACCACAGACACCACTTCACATGCCTCTTTGTCAGCACACACTCCCCTGGGGTGGGAAGAGCTATCTGGAATGGATTAAATGGGACTACAAACGAGTGACGCCAAAACCAGTCAAGCTGAATGATATCGTTGTCTTCAACTACCCTGCAGGTGACAGCATTGTAACGTCCCTACCCTATCAGACAGAGTTTTACTCGCTATGCTACGGCATTGGCCGGCAACTCTATCAGAAGGATATGGGCTCATTGCCGAGAGTAGATACGTTAGCAACAATAGAGCAGCGAAAGCTTTATCAGAAATATTATGAACTCGGCAGACGTTACATAGAACTTTCTCCTCAGGAGTTTGGGAAGATAGAATCACGGCCTGTTGACCGTAGGGAAAACTATGTGAAACGCTGCGTAGGCCTACCGGGTCAGACATTACAGATTAAGGACTGTGTCATTTATTTAGACGGAAATATAAATCCTGATGCCCACGGAGTGCAGTTCAACTATCGTGTCGACCTGCTTGTCAACGTACTTCCCGACGAGCTTGTGCGTGCACTGGGAATCAGCGGAGAAGACTTAAAGGACTTTTATCAGACGGGGATTCTCCCCCTGACCGCTTCGGCAAAAGCGGCACTGGAAGCTAGAAAAGATTTGGTAAGCAGTGTGAACCGGATTGGCAATCGCGATACGGAGATCCTTTATCCCCAGAATGGATATACGGGATGGACTTGTGACAATTATGGCCCCATTTGGATTCCCAAAAAAGGAGAAACGATTCATCTAACCCTGGAGAACCTGCCTGTGTATGAACGTCCCATTCGCGTTTATGAAGGCAATGAACTTATCGTTACGCCCGAAGGGAAGATCATCATCAACGGTCAGGAGACGGACGAATACACCTTCAAGATGAACTATTACTGGATGCAGGGCGACAACCGTCACAACAGCGCAGACAGTCGCTTCTGGGGCTTCGTGCCAGAGGACCATATAGTGGGCAAGCCTATTTTGATATGGCTCAGCACTGACAAGGACCGGGGCTGGTTCAACGGCCACATTCGGTGGAGCCGTCTGTTCCGTTTTGTAGACAGTATGAAATGAAGCCTCTGCGTTCCCTTCTCTGCCTTTTACTGTGTACTGTCGCCTTGGTGATGATGCTCAGAACGTGTGCGTTCTCCATCCTGACCATTCCACAAAGTGGAGAGGCGCCTGTGCTGCTTCAGGGAGACAGGGTCTTAGTGAACAAGTGGGCTTATGGGTTGCGCCGTCCCTATAGCCAGTGGGGCGGATACCTACGCTACCGTCCGCGGAAAGCAGAGCGGGGAGACTGGCTGGCCTTCAACAGCCCCGCCGTACAATCTGAGGCTTTACCTGATACCAGTTATCTCTGTGTGGGACGCGTCATGGCTGGACCGGGCGACACGATATGGATGGGCAGTCAGGGCCGCGTCAGCACCAGCCGCGACTACCAGCGCGGATGCATCTGGCCTGTCACCGTTCCTGCAAGAGGGATACACATTCACGTCACACCATGGACAGCTCCGCTTTACGCACTGACCATCCGACGGCATGAGGGAACAGACGTTGCCGTCGTTCGAGACTCTATATCCGTGGATAACCATCTGATTGACTATTTCCGCTTCCAAAGAGACTACTACTGGGTTGCGTCAGGGAACGAGGAGAACTTCTTTGACAGCCGCACTTTCGGCTTCGTTCCCGCAGAGTTCGTCTTGGGAAAAGCCACAGCCATCCTATACTCTTTTGATCCGCAACAGCCTTGGACAAGCAGATGGAGAAGGAAGAGAACGCTCAGGCGATTGTAGTTAAGCAGTCGCCTCATCAGAAATACCATCGCCCATGCTCTTTCCTTCCTCATATCTGCCACCTGTTTCCTATATGCGCGCCATGAGACGTGCCGGGGAAGTAGATATGGAGGTTTGCGAACACTATATCAAACAGACCATACGGAACCGCTGCAGGATAGACAGTCCTCAAGGCCCCCTCTCCCTTAGTATTCCCGTGATAAAGACTGAGGGCAAGACCGCCATGCGCGACATACGCATCAGCGACCACGGCAACTGGCGTCACCAGCATTGGACAGCTCTGATGAGCAGCTACGGGCAATCCCCGTTCTACGAGTTCTATGCCGACGACTTCGCACCCTTCTATGAGAGAAAATGGGCGTTCCTGGCTGACTTCAATGAAGACCTGCTCCGGCTCGTCTGCGAGCTGATGGACATTGAAGTCTCGTGGCAACGCACCACGTCATACAGCGACCGGCGCGACTGGTACAGCCCTGCCGACGAGCCGCCGAAGCCCTATTATCAGTCTTTCTCTTCCCAGCACGGTTTCCTGCCCGACCTCAGCTGCATCGACCTTCTATTCAATATGGGTCCCGAATCGGTGTTCTATCTGTAAGGGAAGACGAACGCAAAGCCCGATGGAAGTATGAACAAGAAGGTCCACATACTGAGAAGCGAAGCTACGGCACCACCGCGCTTTACCTACCCGTTCTGCTATGAGCCGCATCCACTGTGCCTTGCTGCAGCAAGGGAGGTACGCCTCTACCTGGCCGGCCGCCCTGAGTGGAAGCAGGAACTGGCGGGAGGTAAGATGATGGGCGTGCTTGTTGTCCAGGAGGGTGAGTCGAGAGGCTTCCTGGCCGCCTTCTCCGGAACTCTGGACGGGCAGACGCAGCATGCCTATTTTGTACCCCCGGTCTTTGACCTGATGGAGCCGGGATGTCATTTCCAGAGGGAACAGGAAAGCATCTCAGCCATCAATCATCGGATAGCAGAGCTGCAAAGCCAGATTATCCCCAACAGCGTTGCCGCCGAGGCCGAGCAAGCCATCCGCATGGCACAAGAGCGCATGAAGAGAGCCAAGGCGCAACGTGATGCCCTGCGAGATACACTCCCGGCTGACGAGCTGCTCCGGCGTCAGGCCGAACTCATCCGGGAAAGTCAGTACCTGAAGGCTGAGCTGAAGCGGACCAAAGACCTTTGGGCACAGAAGATAAGGGAGGCGGAAAGGCCCAACGAGGCCTTACGGGAGAAAATAGAGCAACTAATGTCTGAGCGGCAGGCACGCAGCCAGGCGCTTCAGCAATGGCTCTTCGGCCGGATAAGCTTCCTCAACGCGAAGGGCGAGCGCAGGGGACTCTGCGACATCTTCGAAGGCGCCGTTCCCCCGAGCGGAGCCGGCGACTGCTGCGGACCGAAGCTGTTGCAGTATGCCTACCTGCACCACCTGCGCCCCCTCTGCATGGCCGAGTTCTGGGTAGGCGCATCGCCCCATGACGAAATACGGACGGACGGGCACTTCTATCCCGCATGCCGCAGTAAGTGCCTGCCTATCCTCACCTTCATGATGGAGGGGCTTCAGGTCGATGAGAATCCCCTGCAGCAATACGAGGAGACGCTGGAAGCGCAGCTGCGCATCGTCCATCAGGGCAGCGACTTCATCGTCATAAGCAAGCCCTCCGGCATGCTGTCCGTGCCGGGACGGAATGCCCTGCCCAGTGTGCTCTCCCTGATGAAAGCGCGCTACCCCCAGGCTACGGGACCCATGATTGTGCAGCGCCTGGACATGGACACCAGCGGCCTGATGGCCATAGCCCTCACCGACGAGGCATACCACCGGCTGCAGACGCTGTTTGCAAGGCATCAGGTCAGGAAGACCTACCTTGCCCTTCTTGAGAAGCCCATGAGGGAGGGACTTGAGGGAACGGTCAGTCTCCCGCTCGGTGCCGACTACACCGACCGGCCCCGCCAACGGGTGGATATGCTTCACGGCCGCAGCGCCGTTACCCGCTACTGCATCCTGCGCAACATTGGCGGACACGCCCTGGCAGCCCTGCAGCCCGAGACGGGGCGCACCCACCAGCTGCGCGTCCACTGCGCTCACGGGCAGGGCCTGGACAATCCTATCGTAGGCGACCGCCTCTACGGCACCGCCGGCGGGCGTCTCATGCTTCATGCCTGGCGGCTGAGCTTCGCGGGCATGACGTTCCAGGACGATTGGCAATATATATAATAAGGTAATAGAGATGAGATACAAGTTAGATGTCCACACCCATACGATAGCCAGCGGGCATGCCTACAGCACGATTGAGGAGATGGCCCGTGCGGCAGCCCGGAAAGGGCTGGAGATACTGGGTATAACGGAGCATGCGCCCGGCATTCCAGGCACGTGCGACCCCATTTACTTCCGCAACCTGCACGTCGTGCCCAGGGAGATGTTCGGCGTTCGCCTGCTACTGGGAGCCGAGCTGAACATACTGGACGTGAACGGCACGCTGGACCTGGACGAGCACTACTACCGGATGCTCGACCTGCGCATTGCCGGCATACACAGCCTGTGCTGGCAGGGAGGGACGAGGGAGGAGAATACGGCAGGAATGGTGGCGGCGATACAGAACCCGTGGACCCACATCATCAGTCATCCCGGCGACGGCACCGCCCTGCTGGACTTCCTGCCGATCGTCCTGGCGGCAAAGGAGAGCCATACGCTACTGGAGATAAACAACTCCAGCCTGAACCCGGTGCGCCATAAGGAGACGGCACGGGCGAACAACCTGGAGATACTGCGCCTCTGCCGCCGGTATGAAGTGCCGGTCCTCTTAGGGTCCGACGCACATATCGCCTTCGCTATCGCCGACTACGGCTTCATTCTGCCCCTGCTGGCGGAGACGGCCTTTCCCGAGGGACTTATCCTGAACGACAAGCCCCGCGAGTTCTTCCGGTACCTCTCCATCGACGAGGGTTAAAAGGGGCAGACGCCCCCCTCCAGGGCAGGTTCAACCTTTCTTATTAGAAAAGGTGCCAACGACTTTAGAGAAAAGGCACCACCTTTCTTAATAGGCAAGTTCGGACCCCCTCTGCGAGAGGGTTTTGCCCTATAATCCAAGTACGTTGAAAATCTGATCGGAAGCGCCTGCGTTGGACTCTATATAGGACTTGCAGATCCTTCCCCGGGTACGGCGCAAGTCACTGTTCTCCAGCAGGTGATCCATCACGGCATTGAAGAGCGTAGAGCCCGTCACCTCAAAGCAGCCGCCCATGCGCAGGAGGTCTTGCGCCTCGCGGAAGCCCTTGTTGTTGGGCCCTATCAGCACGGGGATGCCGTACACCGCCGCCTCGGGAACGTTGTGGATGCCTACGCCGAAGCCTCCGCCCACATAGGCGACCTGCCCGTAGCGGTAGATACTGCTCAGCAGACCGTAGCAGTCGAGGATGAGGCAGTCTGCCGTCCCCACATTATCCTCGTTCGCCTCCGAATAACGCAGGAAGGGCCGTTTCAGCTTGCTCTCTATCTGAAGCAGGTGCTCCTCGTCAATCACATGCGGAGCCAGAATGAGCTTCATGCCGGAATGGGTATTAAAATAAGGTATGATAAGGTCCTCGTCCGGCGCCCAACTGCTGCCGGCGACCATGGTGAGCTTGGCGCCTTCCACAAACCGGGCCGCCACGGGCAGCTGCCGTGCCTGGCGCGCCACATACAAGACTCTGTCGAAGCGGGTATCGCCTACGACGGTGACATTGTCGCGAATGCCCTTCGTCGCCAGCAGCCGTGCCGACTCCTCGTCCTGCACGAAGAAGTGGCTGACCAGCCTCAGCACATGAGCATAGGCCCACCCGTACCACCGGAAGAAAATCTTGTTCTTTCGGAAGATACTGCTGACGCTGTAGACTGGAATGTCCTTGTGGTAGCAGGCGAGAATGAAGTTCAGCCAGAACTCGTACTTGATGAAGAAGGCCATCTCGGGACGCACAAGCCGGAAGAAGCTAAGCACGTTGCCCGGCGTGTCCAAGGGAAGGTAGCAGATGACATCGGCACCCGCATAGTCCTTCCTTACCTCATAGCCGGAGGGGGAGAAGAAGGTGAGCAGGATCTTATATTCGGGATGCAGCTCGCGGAAGCGTTCCATCAGGGGACGTCCCTGTTCGAACTCGCCCAGGGAGGCGGCATGGAACCAGACGTAGCGGGCCTGTGGATCTATCTGATGACGCAGGATGCGGAACGTGTTCAGGCGGCCCTTTACCATAGCCCGCGCCTTCCTGTGGAAAGGCGAGACCAGGATGATGCCAAGCATGTAGATGTAGATAGCGAGGGAGTAGATCATCAGCCCAAAGAATCTATGGCAAACTGCATGCGGCGCAGCGTCTCCTCCTTGCCCAGGAAAGCAGACAACTCATACATATCGGGACCCTGCCCGGCTCCTACGAGGCAGATGCGCCAGGCATTCCAGGGGCGCAATTCGCTCTTCTCTACCCAGGGGTCTACGACGGCCTTCTGGCTTTCCACGGAGAAGTCCTCCTCCACCGTCTGCAGGACCTCCATAAAGGTGCGCATCTCCTGAGCCGTAGTCTCCTTCCAGTTCTTGCGGATGAACTTATCCTCCCTGTCAAAGCTTTCGGGAGCCACGAAGAAGAAGCGGGTGAGGGGCCACAGGTCTGAGACGAAGCTGATATTGCGCTTCTTCTTGTTGCCCTCGCTGTCCGTGTATTCTATCACCTTGAGCTTCATCATGCGCACCACCTCTGCTTCCTTCTCCGGCGTGCTCTGAATACCGTTAGCCTGAAGCAGGCGGTCGAAGTCGGGCACCCAGGCCTCATCGGGCTGCTGGATAAGATACTGGTGGTTGAACCATGCCGCCTTGATATAGTCGAAGCGGGCGCCGTTGCGCGAGCATTTGCTCAGGTCAAACAGCTGGATGAGCTCGTCCATCGACAGAAGCTCGCTGTGGTCGTTGCCGGGGTTCCATCCCAGCAGGGCCAGGAAGTTCACCACTGCCTGCGGCAGATAACCCTTCTCGCGGTAGCCGCTGCTCACCTCGCCGGTCTTTGGGTCATGCCATTCCAACGGGAATACAGGGAAGCCCAGCTTGTCGCCGTCGCGCTTGCTGAGCTTGCCATTCCCGACAGGCTTCAGCAGCAGGGGGAGATGGGCAAAGCGCGGCATACTGTCGGCCCAGCCAAAGGCTTCATAGAGCAGAACGTGCAGAGGCGCGCTGGGCAGCCACTCCTCGCCTCTAATAACGTGCGTCACCTCCATCAGATGATCGTCCACGATATTGGCGAGATGATAGGTGGGCAGCCCGTCGGCACTCTTGTACAGCACCTTATCGTCCAAGATGCTGGAGTTTATTCGCACCTCGCCGCGAATCAGGTCGTTAACGAGCACCTCGCGCCCTGGTTCAATCTTGAAGCGCACCACATACTGGCATCCCTCGTCAATCAGGCGTTTCACCTCCTCTTCGGGTAGCGTCAAGGAGTTACGCATCTGCATGCGTGTCGAGGCATCGTACTGGAAGTTCTCCACCTCCTTGCGCTTGGCATCCAGCTCCTCAGGCGTATCGAAGGCTATGTAGGCGCGCCCCGTATCCAGGAGCTGCTTCACATATTTCCTATATATGTCCCTACGCTCGCTCTGGCGATACGGTCCGTGGTCTCCGCCAAAGCTGACGCCTTCGTCAAACTTTATCCCCAACCAGCGAAAGGACTCAATGATATATTCCTCGGCACCGGGCACAAAGCGCCCCGAATCCGTATCCTCGATACGGAAGATTAAATCACCGCCATGCTGCCGCGCAAACAGGTAGTTATACAAAGCTGTACGCACACCGCCGATGTGCAAAGGTCCCGTAGGACTGGGTGCAAAACGCACCCGAACTCTTCTTTCTGACATTAACTTTTCATTTTTATCGTGCAAAAGTACAATTTTTTTTTCGAATGACCGAGATTTTTTTGTATTTTCGCAGCCGAGTAAGGGTTATATGACCATAATTCCTGTAAAAAACATCATCTAATGAGCAGATTTAACCATCATCACAAGCTGAACGTCAAAGATTACGTCAATCGAATACTGTTGTGCGTCACCACCATCGCCGTTTTGGTTCTGTCCATGCCGAACAACAGTTATACGACCCACCACTATCAACTGGGCGAGCCGTGGGAGGAGAGTCCCGTCATTGCCAAGGACAGCTTTCCCGTCTATAAGCCCGAAAGCATTTTGCAGGCCGAGCGCGACAGCCTGAAACGCTACTACGAACCGTATTTCCAGCTGAACTCCGGCACGCTGGAGCTTCAGGAGAAGGCCTTGGCCCAGGCGTTTAAGGAGACGCTGCACGAGTTCGTCCCCGAGTACTACCTGCCCCATTTGCAGGAGAAGCTGAAGACCATATACGAGCAGGGCGTACTGGAGACTGAGGATTACGACCAGCTCCGCGAAGACCAGATACGCAATATCTGGGTCTATCAGCAGAACGAGTCCAGCTCGCGCCCGATAGGGAAGGTGTTTACCCCCAAGTCTGCCTACGAGTTCCTGTCCACGGATGCCGACAGCGCCCGCTTCCAGCACGCCAAGCTCCAGCGGTGCAACCTGACGCGCTTCATCCAGAGCAACCTGACCTACGACATTGACAAGTCGCAGCAGCAGAAACAGGAGGTCGATAACATGCTCGTGCCGTTTATGGGGCAAGTACAGGTAGGGCAGAAGATCGTGGACCGCGGACAGATTGTAGATGAATACACCTTCAACGTCCTGCTTTCGATGGAACGCTATCAGCAGGGGCGCGCCAAGAGTACGGCCGAGCGCCTGACCCTTCTCGGAGGACAGATCTTCTACGTCTCCCTGATGGTCCTGCTCCTTTTCCTCTATTTCCAGCAGTTCCGCAACGACTATCTGGACCGTGGGCGGATGGCCTTCTTCGTGCTTTGCATGTTTGTCATCTTCCCGCTGATCACCTATACCCTGGTCAAGCACCAGCTGATGAGCGTTTACGTCATACCCTACTGCGTCCTACCCATCTTCCTGCGCATCTTCATGGACTCTCGCACAGCATTCATTACCCATACACTTACCATCCTGACTTGCGCCATTGCCCTGCGCCATCCGTTCGAGTTCGTCCTCACCCAGATGGTTGCCGGCCTTGTAGCCATCTATAGCCTTCGCCAGCTGTCGCAGCGTTCCGAGCTGTTCCGGTCGGCGGGAGCCGTCATCATTGCTACGCTGGGCACATATCTCTGCATCGACGCCCTGCAAGGCAATTTCTTCACGACCGACGGCATCGACCACTGGACCTACATCTTCCTGTGCATTGCAGGCATACTCTCGCTGATATCCTACCTGCTGCTCATCCCCATCGAACGCATCTTCGGCTTCACCTCTACAGTTACGCTGGTCGAGCTTTCCAATATTAATAATGAGGTGCTGCGCCGTCTCTCGGAAGAGGCGCCCGGCACCTTCCAGCACAGTATGCAGGTCGCCAATCTGGCTGCCGAGGTCGCCAACCGCCTCGGTGCCAAGAGTCAGCTGGTCAGGACAGGTGCCCTCTATCATGATATCGGCAAGATACAGAATGCCGTCTTCTTCACCGAGAACCAGAGCGGTACGAACCCCCATGACGAACTGTCCTTCGAGCAGAGCGCACAGATTATCATTCAGCACGTCCAGAACGGCCTCAAGCTGGCCGAGAAGTACAAGCTTCCGGCTGCCATCCGGGACTTCATCCAGACGCATCACGGCCGCAGCATGGTGCGCTATTTCTACGTCTCCTTCAAGAATCAGTATCCCGACAAGGAGATCGACGAGTCGCTCTTCACCTACCCGGGTCCTAATCCCACCACCCAGGAACAGGCTATCCTTATGATGGCCGATGCCGTTGAGGCGACCTCCCGGAGCCTTTCCGAATATACCGAGGAAAGCATCAACTCGATGGTTGACAAGATCATAGACGCTCAGGTGGCGGAGGGGTACTTCAAGGAATGCCCCATCACCTTCCTTGATATAGCCGAAGCGAAGGAGGTCTTCAAGAACAAGCTGAAGACCATTTACCACACCCGCATTCAGTATCCCGAGCTCAAGTAGGCCTCTGCCGTCTCCTCCAGTTCGGCGTACCACGCCTCGCCGAAGCGGCGGATAAGCGGTTCGCGCAGGAACTTGTAGAGAGGCAGCTTCAGCTTCTCACCCAGGGCGACCCCGTCCTTGCAGATGGCCCAGCGGTGATAGTTCAGTCCCACCAGCGGACCCAGCTTCTTCTCGCGGATGGGATAGAGATGGCAGCTGACGGGACGCTCCTTCAGCAGACAGCCCTTCGGACCGCGGAAGCAGCAGTCGCCGCTGCCGACGATACTGGTCACCAGCTCCCCCTCGGGGTCGGTATAGGCCACGCCCTGCCGGTCTATCACCGACTGCGCCTGCGCATTCAGGCCGGGCCATATCGCGTCCAGTTGGTCTTCGATATAGGCTATCTCGTCCAAGGTGACGGGCGCCCCGGCATCTCCCTCCTCACAGCAGCGTCCCCCGCACTTCCCGATATCGCAACAGAAGCAGGTTGTGATGATATCGGTATGGACGAGCACCTCGCCCACCATCAGGATGTTACCAAACGATCGGCTGCTGTCCATGCTGGGCAAGGTATTGGTTGCATTGGGTAAAGTGACCGTTGCCGAAGAAGCCGCGGTAGGCACTCAGCGGACTGGGATGCGCGCTCTGCAGCACCAGGTGGCGCCCGCGGTCAATCAGCGCCGCTTTCTTACCGGCCGGAGCGCCCCAGAGCAGGAACACCAGATATTCCCGTTCGCGGGAGAGCAGGGCGATGACGCTGTCCGTGAACGTCTCCCAGCCGTGGTTGCTGTGGCTGAAGGCCTGGTGAGCCCTCACGCTCAGGCAGGTGTTCAGCAGGAAGACACCCTGCCGGGCCCAGCGCATCAGGTTCCCGCTCTGAGGAATGGGCGCGCCCGTTTCGGTCTGTATCTCCTGGAAGATATTGCGCAGCGAGGGCGGGAACTCCACTCCGTCATTCACCGAGAAGCAGAGGCCGTGCGCCTGGCCCGGACCGTGATAGGGATCCTGTCCCAGGATGACCACCCTCACCTGGTCGAAAGGTGTCTGGTTGAAGGCGTTGAAGATGAGCGGCCCGGGCGGATAGCACACCCCCGTGGCATACTCCCCCCTGACGAACTGCACCAGTTCGGCAAAGTACGGCTTCTGGAACTCTCCCTGCAGCCGTTCGCCCCAAGACGTTTCTATCTTTACGTTCATCCCTTTAAAGGTTATCGGTTATCAGTTATCGGTTATCGCCTTCGTTACCGTCAAGGTTTTCGTTAAGGTTTGGGTTAGCAAGGGCGCCAGCTCAACTTTAAACCTTAAACCTTAAGCTTTAAACCTTTATCAGACACTTCCCAGTCATCTCCTCGGGCTGGGGCAGTCCCATGATATGCAGGATGCTGGGTGCCACATCGGCCAGCACGCCGTTCTCCACCTTTGCCCCGGTGTTCTCCGTGACGTAGATGAAGGGCACGGGGTTCAGCGAGTGCGCCGTGTTGGGCGTACCGTCGGCGTTCAGCGCGTTGTCGGCATTCCCGTGGTCGGCGATGATGATCACCTCGTAGTCGCCCATCGCCTTGGCGGTCTCCACCACCTCCTTCACGCACTGGTCAACGGCCACCACAGCCTTCTCGATGGCCTCATAGACACCAGTATGACCTACCATATCGCCGTTGGCATAGTTCACCACGATGAAGTCATACTTGTCCTCCTTGATGGCAGCCACCAGCTTGTCCTTCACCTCGAAGACGCTCATCTCGGGCTTCAGGTCGTACGTTGCCACTTTGGGGCTTGCCACCAGGATGCGGTCCTCGCCCTCGTAGGGCAGTTCGCGTCCGCCGTTGAAGAAGAAGGTCACGTGGGCGTACTTCTCCGTCTCGGCCGTATGGAGCTGCCTGAGACCCTTGCTGCTGATGTACTCGCCCAGCGTATTGGTGACGTTCTCCTTCGGGAAGAGGATATGCACGCCCTGGAACGAAGCGTCGTAGGGCGTCATGCAGTAGTACTGCAGGCCGGGAATGGTGTGCATCCCCTGCTCGGGCATATCCTGCTGCGTCAGCACGATGGTCAGCTCCTTCGCCCTGTCGTTGCGGTAGTTGAAGAAGATGACCACGTCGCCCTCCTTGATCGTACCGTCCACGCCGCTGTTGTGGATGGGCTTGATGAACTCGTCCGTCACGCCCTCGTCATAGCTGTCCTGCACGGCCTCGGCCATATCGGTGGCCTGATGGCCCTCGCCGCTGATGAGCAGGTCGTAGGCGGTCTTTATGCGCTCCCAGCGCTTGTCGCGGTCCATCGCATAGAAGCGGCCCACGATGCTGGCAATGGCAGCGCCCGGCACCTGGCTGCACTTCTCCGTGAGCTGCTCGATGAAGCCCTTGCCGCTGCGCGGATCCGTGTCGCGGCCGTCCATGAAGCAGTGCACGAACGTATTCTTGATGCCGTACTGTCCGGCGATGTCCACCAGGGTGAACAGATGGTCCAGGCTGCTGTGCACGCCGCCGTTACTGGTCAGTCCCATCAGGTGCACGCTCTTGCCGTTGGCCTTGGCGTACTCGTAGGCCGACACCACCTCGGGGTTCTTCAGGATGCTGCCGTCCTGGCAGGCACGGTTAATCTTCACCAGGTCCTGATACACGATGCGCCCGGCGCCGATGTTCAGGTGGCCCACCTCGCTGTTGCCCATCTGTCCGTCGGGCAGTCCCACGTTCTCACCGCTGGCCAGCAGCTGCGAGTTGGGATAAGTCTGTTTCAGATAGTCCAGATAGGGCGTAGGAGTCTGATAAATCACGTCGCCCTTACCGCGGTTTCCGATGCCCCATCCGTCGAGGATCATCAATAATGCTTTCTTTGCCATAGTCGATATTTATTTTATTTGTAACACATTTCTTTTTTGCGGCGCAAAGATACAAAAAAAAGAGGAGATAGCGCGAAGCGGAACAAGAAAAATCGGTTTATATTCCCCCTTTGCTCTGTCATGCAGGACTTCAGGGCGCAACGGGCCCGGACAAGTGATGGGATTAAAGGGGATTTTGAGGGCAATGCTGCAAGCCCCAGCCTCATCCTCTCGGACTCCCCTGCCGGCCCCGCCTCGAAGGCAAGGCATTCGGGCTGATTATTCCGCCAAGAGGAAGGAAACTGGAGCGAGACCCGGCAGAAATGTTTCCCCGCAGTTTAGAATTTTATGTTGCTGGGCTGGCAACACAAGTTGCTGGGCGAACAACACAAGTTGCTGGACTGGCAACATAAGTTGCTGGGCTGGCAACATAAAAAGCATAGGGGAGTAATATCATAAGCATGGGGGAGTAAGGAAAAATCTCCGCCGGAGCGGAGACAGGCTAAAGCCCAAAGGCCTGAAGAGTGAGCGCACCGGAATTCGCCCGGTCCGGCAGGAAAGGATTCCCATATGCCAGTCGGCACAAAAAAACAACGCCGTTGTTTTGCCGAAACAACACCGATCTTTTGCCAAAACAACGCCGTTGTTTCGGCACGGAGACGGCGCATAAACCCCAATCGGTCATTAGCGTAATAAGCCGCCACCCGCAGACTTGCCTGCAGATGGCGGCCCAAAGACAGAAGCAGCATGGGATGAGATTACAGGTCTGTTTCCCGGCGCCTTCAGCAGGCGGCGGTCCTGCAGGCCGTAAAACTCCCCTCCATTACGGAAGGGGCCGGGGGTGGGTCTTCTTCTTTCCGTCCTGGATATAGATTCCCTTCTCGGGCGCCTTCAGCAGGCGGCGGCCCTGCAGGTCGTAGATGGCTCCCTTCCCCAGGGAGGGGCTGGGGGTGGGCCTTTCTATCCCGTCCGGAGTTCCCATGCCAAAGGGCAGGCTGCGCACGTAGGCCACGCTCTCGGTCTGCAGCTCCTTCACAAAGCTGACGTTTATCGCGTACTTCACGGCCTTGCCGTTATCGGGATTGGCCAGATAGAGGTTCAGCTGGAATGTGTCGTCAAGTTACAGCGAAGGCACTTCGTACCATTTTATCGAGCCATCCGTATAGTATGCGCCTAACGACGTATAGTTATTATACTGGCGGTAGAGCTGGCCACCGTCGCTGGTGAACCAGAAGCCCTGACCCGGAGCAGCAT
>JAILKU010000117.1 GCA_024693505.1 Bacteroidaceae bacterium
TTAAAATAAAAAGCATAAATTTGCCCCCGAGAGTTAGGAAATTGATTCAAAAACCGCAATTAATACGTAGAATTATGACCGAACTGACTAACCGCTGGATGGCCAAGCTGAAGAACTCGAACCACTACAGCACAGCGCTGGAGATTTACAATTTCTGCGTCGCATCGGGCATCGACACGCCCGCTTTCATCACCGCGACGGAAGATCTGCATACAGCCTGCCAGGCTGAGGATGTGACATATAAAAAGTTGTCAAAAGACTGGAATGTCGAACGGTTGAAGGCTGAAGACAGGAAGATGGACCTGCTCATGATCGGATTGCGCAAGATTCTCGACGGACATGCATCCATGCCTGACGATGAACCGCTGAAACAGCCAGCCAAAGAGCTCCTTCAGATGTGGAAAGAGTTCGACTTCTCAACTAGCGACGGATACTCATCAGAGGCATCCAAGGTTATCAATATGGTGCAGATAGTAAACGAACATCAGGCCGATGCCGAGGCAATGGGCGTGCTGGGATACTTCAATCGCGCCGCGACACAGGCACAGACCGTGCTGCAGCTCGTTTCCGGCCGGACTGACCAACGCTCGCGCCGCGTTGTGGGTGAAATCAGGCTCGCAAGGGCGGCTACCGACGCAGCAGTGCATCAGCTCTACGCGATCATCAATTCTATGCAGGTGCTCATGCCGTCGGAGGCGTTGGCAGTTCTCGTAGCGCAGCAGAAGGCCATCGAGAACGACGCACGGCAATACTATCTCGATGGCGGAGGCAGCGCGTCGGGAAAACCCTCGTCAAAGCCCAAGCCCTCCACGCCGACGACGCCCGACACGCCGACAGAGCCCGCAGACGACCCGTCGCACGACCCGGCAGGGAGTCAGACCGCCAGCTATCAGCTCAACCTCATGACATCGGGCAGCGGATCGGCCAGCCTTACCGGTCCCGACGCGCAACCCATCAACAGCGGCGACAGCGTGGCTGCCGGGACCAGCGTAACCCTCACCGTCGTGCCTGTAGCCGGAAAAATCCCTGAGGCAACGCTAAATGGCGCGCCGCTGACCCTCAGCGCCTCGCAGTCGGGCTACAGCGCCAGCTTCATCATGCCCGCGGCGGGAAGCGTGGTCGCTGTCAACACAGAACCCTCGTCGGGCGGCGCGAACGACGACGAGAATGGAATGGAATAGTGTTAATACTTGATTGTTGCATAGCAAATCATTTTTTTTATGGTTATTATTGGTTTTTGTGATTAAGTCAGAGTGGTTGCGAAACCGCACTCTGATTCCCGTAAAAATCCAGCGTAGTTGCGAAACCGCGCGAAGATTTTGTTTCACAAACTAGAACGTATTTTGATAGATTATTTGAATTAGAATTCTCTCAGAGTGGTTGTGAAACCGCACTCCGATATGAAGCAAAAACCTGACTGGTTGTGAAACCGCAGTCGGTTTTGGTGTTATCCGTATTTAAGTTAAACAATTTTGTTAATAATTCATGAATCAGAGTGGTTGCGAAACCAGCCTCTGATTCTTTTTTTGTCCAAAAAGCCGGCAGGATTCCCGTCGCAAAGCGCGACAGGTCGGCTATTCGGATAGAATCCCCATCGCGGCATGCGACAGGGCAACTGTTCTGATAGAATCCCCATCGCAAAGCGCGACAGGGCAACTGTTCTGACTGAATCCCCATCGCGGCATGCGACAGGGCAACTGGCTCACTTTTTGAAGTAGTACACGAAGGTAGCGGTCCCCTCCAGCGCTTTCTTGCCTGTTTCCTGGATCTCTATGACGAACCGTATGCTCGTCTTGATTGCGCCGCGCAGATTTGCCACGTCCTCGAGCTTCGTAACCATGCGGATGTGCTGTCCGCAGAGAACGGGCTGCGCGAATCTCATCCGCTCCATGCCGTAGTTCATCATCCGCTCCAGATTCTTCACTTCTATGATCTGCTCCCACAAATACGGCAGCAGACTCAGCGTCAGATACCCGTGAGCGATAGTCGAGCCGAATGGACTCTCCTTCGCGGCGCGCGCCGGGTCGACATGTATCCATTGATGGTCAAGGGTGGCGTCGGCGAAGAGACAGATGCGCTCCTGGTCGAGTTGCACGTAGCCGCTGGCTCCCAATTCCTGTCCGATGTACGGCAGGAAGTCCTCATAGCTGTTAATGACGAGTTTACTCATGATTTCTACTGTTTATCGGTTTATGATTGTTCCAGTTGCAAAATTACGGCTTTTATTCGGAATGCGGCGCAAAATGACTGAAAAAAAGTACCTTTAACCACTCGTTCTGCTCTCGTAGGCTTCGTTTTTCCCAAATAATTTGGATAATCGCGCAGTTAGTCGTACCTTTGCAGCCTGAAGTAAGGAAACAGATATGAATATCGAGGAAAAAGTGAAGCCCTTGTTCATCGCGGGGCCCTGTGTAATCGAGTCGCAGGACGTGATGGATGCCGTGGCGCAGGAATTGGTGCGGCTGCGCACCGCGCTCGGCATACAGATCTACTTTAAGGCCTCGTTCGACAAGGCGAACCGCACAAGTCTGCACTCGTATCGCGGTCCCGGCATGGAAAAAGGTCTGCAGATTCTCTCCGATGTCAAGAACCGCTTCCGGCTGCCAGTCCTGACCGATATTCACGAGAGCGCACAGGCCGCTCCCGTCGCAGAGGTGGCAGACGTCCTGCAGATTCCCGCATTCCTTTGTCGGCAGACGGATTTGCTTGTCGCCGCCGCGAAAACAGGTCGGACGGTGAATATTAAGAAGGCGCAATTCCTGAGCGGGCTCGACATGCAGTTCCCTGTCGAGAAATGCCGCGAAGCCGGGGCCGCTGACATCTGGCTCACCGAGCGCGGCACGATGTTCGGGTATAATAACCTCGTGGTTGACTTTCGCAACCTCCCGCTCATGAAACAGTTCACTCCGCGTGTCATTATGGACTGTACCCACAGCGTCCAGCGCCCGGGTGCTGCTGGCGGAAAGAGCGGCGGCGACAGGAAGTTCGTGCCGGCCATGGCGCTCGCCGCGAAAGCGTTCGGAGCAACAGGGTATTTCTTTGAGGTGCATCCGAATCCCGACCTGGCACTGAGCGATGCCCCGAACACGCTGCACCTGAAAGACCTGGAAGCAGTTATCAGAAAATTGATTTGAAACATGAATTCATACAGAGATATAGCAAAGAAATGCTTCGAGGACGAGGCACGGGCCATCTTGGGTCTCATTCCCCAGCTGGACGGGCAATTCGACGAGGCCGTTAAACTCATCATGGCCTGTCGGGGGAAAGTCATTCTTACCGGCGTAGGAAAAAGCGGCCACATCGCGGCCAAAATAGCTGCCACGCTAAGTAGTACCGGCACCCCCGCCTTCTACATCAGCCCCCTTGACGTATTTCATGGTGATTTAGGTGTGATGACCAGCGACGACGTCGTGGTGGCCATCAGCAACAGCGGACAGACCGACGAGTTGCTCCGTTTCGTGCCGTACTTGCTCGAACGCAAGATCCCTCTCATCGGCATCAGCGGAAATGCCGATTCCCTTCTGGCCCGATATGCTACCGTACACGTAACCGTAAAGGTGGAGCAGGAGGCATGTCCGCTGAACCTCGCACCCACTTGTAGTACGACCGCCACCTTGGCGATGGGCGACGCGCTGGCTTGCGCACTGATCGAGGCACGCCAGTTCCGCGAGCGAGACTTCGCCCGCTTCCATCCTGGAGGTTCCCTCGGCCGACGACTGCTCGTCACGGCTCAGGATGTGATGCGCACCGACGACTTACCCGTCATCCCGCCGGAAATGAGACTCGGTGAGGCCATCATCCACGTCAGCTTCGGTAAACTCGGCCTCTGCGTGGCCATCGACGAAGGGCGTATCGTCGGTATCATCACAGACGGCGACGTGCGGCGTGCAATGGAGAAACTGCAGGAGCGTTTCTTCAACGTACAAGTTCAAGAGGTCATGACGCGTACCCCTGTCTGTGTTTCACCGGAAACAAAAGTGAGCGAGATACTTCGCATCCTGCACGAACGCAAAATCCATGCGGTCCTCGTTGTCAATAAACAGCACGAACTGCTCGGCATAGTCGATAACTTCCGTTGTATGATATAAAACTCGTCATGCTAGTCGCACAGAGAACGATATTAGCCCTCCTGCTCCTACTGGCTATGTCTCTCCCTGCCAGCGCTCAGGAATCTGCGCAGAAGACGCGGGAAGCTTTCCGTGCGATGGGGATTTCCTTCTACGAAGGCAACGCCGTGACAGTGCTTCCCACAGGAATTGGAAAGTACGAGTCTCTGTTTGCCGACATCGAGCGGGCCCGGCGCTTCATTCACCTGGATTATTTTAAGTTTCAGAGCGACAGCATCTGCCATGCCCTCTTCGACTTGCTGGCACGAAAAGTGGCACAAGGGGTTGAGGTGCGTGTCATCTACGACAGCTTCGGCAACAGCCACAGCGACCTTCCTCTCTCCAAATCCTACATAAAGGAACTCAGAAGCCAAGGCATTCATATTTATCCCTTTAGCCGTGTACGCTTTCCGTGGGTGAGCCAGCTCCTGCATCGCAATCACCACAAAATCGCGCTCATAGACGGTGAAATGGTTTATACTGGTGGGATGAACGTGGCTGACTACTATCTGCATGGAAAACCAAGAGTAGGGGAGTGGAGGGATATGCACATGAAGGTGGTGGGCTCTGTCGTGGACGGCTATGAGTATATCTTCGAGATGATGTGGTACGACGTTTCGGGCGAGGTGTTGGATCTGGAGCATTATCGGAGCACTGTCCAAGTAGAGAATGGAATCGAGCTTGCGCTGGTGAACCGTGTTCCACTTGAAAATCCGGAGGTGATGCGCGATGCCTATGCTGCCGCTATCGACAACGCGCATCATCTTGTACAGATCGTGAATCCCTATGCGACACTGGTGCGGACTGTGCGTAAATCCCTCTATCGCGCTCTGAAACGTGGCGTGAGGCTGCAAATCATGGTATCAACAGATTGTGACGTCTCGGTGACTCCGACCATAGTAGCACAGGAAATGCGCAAGTTAATGAAGCGCGGAGCTGAAGTCTATTACTTCGACGGAGGTTTTCATCATAGCAAATACATGACTGTCGACGGGGAGTTCTGTACGATTGGAACGGCCAATCTGGACGGGCGCTCGCTTTGTTGCGACTACGAGGTCAACTCCTTCATCTTTGATCCTGAAGTGACCCATGAACTGGAGGATGTGTTCCGACACGATCGTGAAGAACGCTGTACACTTCTGACTCCACAGCTATGGAAGGACAAGTTCTCCCTTTGTACCCGTTTCTCCGGTCGTTTCTTTAGCTTGATTAAGAATGCGCTGTAGCCCTAATTGGACTGTCGCTCTACCAGATCCTTGATGAGCGACAAATCTTTGTCAGTGATTCCTAAGGAAAGAATCTCCGAGGTGTGTCTTTTGAAATTCTCGTTTCCGGCTTTCTGGTATTGTTCAATTGCTTCTTTCCATTTCCCTCCCATCAGAAAGACGTCTCCCATAGCCAGATAATCTGCTACTCTCCATTCGCTTTCTGATTCGATGCGGCGAATCATGTATTTTTCAGCTATGTCAAATTTCCCTAACCGTGCACTGCATACCATGATGCGAATCATTATATCGGTATTATCAGGTTGGGCCAGTTCTACTTTGTAGAGATAGTTCATAGCATCTTCGTGCTGATTCATCTTGTTTAGGCAGTCAGCTATTTGTAACGGGATGCTGATGTCATCAGGTGAGAGATATTCCATTTGATGAAGCACATCCACAAGATTAGAAGTCTGGCCACTCTGAGCATAGCACTCTGCCAACTGAGTAAGAGTCCAAAGATCGTTTTCTTCCAGCATATCTGCCTGCGATAGAATCTGAGCAGCTTGACGCGGTTTGTTCTGTAATTTGTAGCAGAACCCCATCATTCTGAAAAACTTTGCCGATGCACCATCTTGTGCTATCAATTCCTGTAGGTAGCGTAGGGCAGGGACCGTGTTGTGAACCTTGGTGAGTAATTCACAGAGGTCAGTCATTCGTTGTTTTCCAAAACAATGGCGCAGGTATTTGTTGTCAGGCATTAATAAGTCTCCCTCAAAAGGATTTTCCACTTCTTTTGCAAGAGGAGAATGGTAGAAGAAGCGGAAGAGGTTCTGCACATTGTTCCTAATGACAAATTCTGGTTGAGGTCCGATCTCGCTTACTTCGTCCATAGAGTCGAATATGCCAGAAAGTCGGTTCTCCATAGCATTCAAGTCAATACGTTCACTCATTACCTCACAAAGTGCATATCGGTTTAAACTGCATTCTGTACTTCGGCCAAAAAGGTTGCGCATGCCTTGAGCCAAATTGCCGTCGCGGCGTGTGAAGAATTCTTGAATCATTGGTCGGCTTTCATCAAATGGTGCCCACCAGTGAGAAATAACCCGAAGGAACCTTGAGCTATGTAACAATGGTACTTTCGAAAGATCCATATCGAACCCCATTACAGCATATTCGCCCATCTTACGCATGGAACGTTTCAGCTCCTGGTCGAAGTTGGGTTGTGAGGGATTGAGACTTGTAATAGCCTTGTTTATTTCCTCGTTAACCTTGGGACTCTCCTTCATCAGAATCAACTCCCTCTGTACCTGATAAAAAGTTTCACTTAATCGTTTTGAACGTAGATTAAGGGGCAGGGATGGGTGGATGGAAAGCATCCTTTCGTAACGTATAAGGATGAGAGCAAGCAATGTAGTGCAGAGAGAGTGAACCTCGCTGTTCTCAGCATCAGCCATTAAACGCAGGAAGGTGATCTTTTCTGTGTCGAAATACTCCCAGCAGGATAGAAAAACGCTACCGGTGAAATGTTGTTGCACCAATGTGTCCTGGCGACTGATGAACTCATACCATTCGGCCGTATCTTTAGAATCCCAAAGAGGCATAGTCCATAGCAAGTCAAAGATAAGGTCCTGAGTTTCGTAGCGCTCAGTCATTCCCTGCTGTCGGTTCCATTCCTCCTGCAGAATCTGACAGACATTTTCGCCGTAAGTTAGTATGAGGCGCTTGTATGATTTGCCGTAGATGTCCTCGGCTCGTTCAATCCTCACTTGCCTTACCGCGCTGTTTAAGATGCGGAAGGCCTCCCTCTGCAGTTCGTCCTGAATCTGACTTCGGTTCTCGTCCTTGCCATTTTGCTCAAGGAAGTCCAGCATTTTATTGTAGCTGAGTGACAAAGATTCCAATGACCGGGTCAGTTGTTGGTCACTACATTCTCGGGTGACAAGAGCTATCCCTTCCAGCCCATCAGCGAGTTGGAAATTCAAAAGTAAGTCTGATACCTGTTGATGAAGAACTTTTAGGGTAGCGTTGTCTATCATATTATTCTATTCAGAGATTTTCGCTTAAGCACAAACTGTCTTGCTTGGCCCATTTGGGTAACCTGTTACGTCTTTTGAGCCATTTGGCAGCTATTTCAGCATCCTTTTTCTCTGGATTTATTGATTGTTTTATTTTGGGGAGCACAAGCGAATCAAGTGCTTGGGCCTGAATGCCATATTCCTGAAGCAAAATGGCTGCAACGGTATCTGGATTAGCGCCCGTATTCAGTTGCTCAACTGCTCTGTCGTAAACTTGACGAAAACCCTTGATTTGCTCAACATTTGAGCTGTCTGTCCGGTGATGGTTCTGTACAACCCATACAGCTAAATGAGGTGACATGTCGTCTGTGCGCTTTAGTTCCTTATGTCCTAATGCTTTCATCCATGTCGCATAAGGTTCTGGTAAAATGGCTGCATCCATTAAACCCGTGCGTAGCATCTCTGTTCGCAAAATCACGTCATTTACTTGTGGGCGATAGAAATCTTCGTGGTTCACTTCCGTGCTGTCTATCATCTGGTCGCACCAATAGTCTGTGATGCAAAGTCGGGAGATTGCTACCATTTTTTCTTTTAATTGATGCACTTTGCTTACGCGTTTTCCTTTGAGGGCTACTAATGAGATCGGTTCGTCTACAGCCATAAAGGCGCGGACTTGTGTTGTATCAGTCCAGAGGCGAAGTGCACGAATCAAGTCGGAGGAAGCAATGTCAACATGGTTATGAATGATTGCCGTATCGATGTCCATTTGAGCCTGAAACCGCTGCAAACGAATGTTTAGCCCCACCGAATCCATAAGCCCGATTCTTTCTGCGTAGTAGATAGGTAAATTACTGAGAACAGGCATCACCGCAACGTGCAAAGCCGCTGAGTCTAGTTTTGCTTGTTCCTCGGAAGAAAGCATGGCCTCCTGCTTCACACAGGAGGCCAGCATGATGATTGAAAATATCGCGAGTGCGTATCTCATTAACCCTTGATGGCAGCTACGCCAGGCAGGACTTTACCTTCGATAGCCTCGAGCAGAGCGCCACCGCCAGTCGAAATATATGATACTTTGTCTGCCAAGCCAAACTTGTTAACGCATGCTACGGAATCACCACCGCCAATCAATGAGAATGCACCCTCGGCCGTAGCCTTTGCAACAGCCTCTCCTACAGCGCGTGAGCCGGCTGTGAATTCGTCGCACTCAAAGCAACCTGCAGGACCGTTCCATAGGATGGTCTTGGCACCGGCAATGGCCTGTGCAAACTTCTCGCGACTCACGGGACCGGCATCAAGTCCATCCCATCCGTCTTCGATGGCATTGGAGGGGAATACTTTGATCTGCGCACCGGGCTTCACGGAGAATGTGGAGAAATCGTAACCTGTGCAGCAAACAGAGTCGCAGCCCAGAACCAGTTCTACACCATTCTTCTTTGCCATTTCTTCCACGCCCAAAGCTACATCCAGCTTGTCCAACTCGACAATAGAGTCACCGATTTCACCGCCATGAGCCTTAGCAAAAGTGTAAGTCATACCACCGCACAGAATGAGTTTGTCCACTTTGCCCAGCAAGTTCTCGATGATACCGATTTTGCTGCTGACCTTGGAGCCACCCATAATAGCTACGAAGGGGCGCTTGATGTTGCTCAGCACGTTATCCACAGCTTGAACCTCTTTCTCCATCAGGAGGCCTAACATCTTGTTGTCGGCATCGAAGTAGTCGGCAATGACTGCTGTAGATGCATGCTTGCGATGAGCGGTACCAAATGCATCCATTACGTAACAATCGGCATAGCTTGCAAGAGTCTTTGCAAACTCCTTCTGGCTCTGCTTCATTGCCTTCTTGGCCTCTTCGTAGGCGGGATCTTCCTTATCGATACCTACGGGCTTGCCTTCTTCTTCGGGATAGTAACGCAAGTTTTCCAGCAAAAGAGCTTCGCCCATCTTCAGAGCCTTAGCTGCGTCTTGAGCCTTAGCACAGTCTGGCGCAAAAGCTACGGGTACACCCAGAGCAGCAGACACGGCGTCTTTAATCTGGCCCAATGAGAGTTTGGGATTAACTTTACCTTTTGGCTTGCCCATGTGACTCATAATAATCACAGCACCGCCATCGGCCAAAATCTTCTTCAGGGTGGGCAGGGCACCGCGAATGCGGGTGTCGTCAGTAATCTCTCCATTTTCGTTCAGGGGCACATTGAAGTCCACCCGGACAATTGCCTTCTTACCGGCAAAATTGTACTCGTTGATAGTCATAATCTTTTTACTTTAGTTTATTTAGTGTATTGTGTCCTTATCTTTCTGGGGTGCAAAATTACAATATTATATTAATATTGAAAAGAGAAACGGGAAAAAAATGCTTTTGAATCTCCAACTTTGAACCATTTTCGCCTCTAACTCAGAACCTTTTGAACTTCCGTTCAAGGTTTTTCCACTCCAACTCGTTTGCATATTCCAAGAAGACCACATTCCTCGCAGCGAGGTCGTCGTGACTGACAAACGTATCGACCATGAAGAATCAGCCAGTGGTGGGCGGTAGGTATGATGTTTGCGGGAATGTTTCTTATCAGCTCTTTTTCTACACTCAGGGGAGTAGTACATCGACTGGAAACCAAACCAATGCGGTGACTCACCCGAAAGACATGCGTATCAACTGCCATCTTTGCCTTCTGGAATACAACCGCTTGCACTACATTTGCTGTTTTGCGTCCTACACCAGGCAGACGCTCTAGTTCTTCTCCCGTAGCTGGCACTTTGCCATCAAATTCTTTTATGAGCATACGCGCTGTTTCAACAAGATGGCGTGCCTTGCTGTTAGGATAGCTTACGCTTCGGATATATTCATAAATTACTTCTGGCGTTGCCTCAGCCATAACTTCGGCAGTAGGGTAGTCCTCGAATAATTTGGGCGTAACTTGATTAATACGCTTGTCTGTACATTGTGCACTCAAAATCACTGCCACTAATAGCTGGAATGGGTTTTTGTAGTGCAATTCAGTTTCGGCTACAGGCATAGCTTCCTGAAAATATGCAATAACCTTGCCGTATAATTCTTTCTTCGTCATTATATCAGAGTCCAGTCGACATTTACTTCTTAATCATTATTTTATAAAGACGGAATGACATTGACGGCAATTCGTCGCGGAAAACGCATTCTTTTTTGCTCTGTTCGCTTTGGAGGCTGCCTGGTTTGGGAAATATCTTATCTGGCCGGTCAATGGTATTCTCATCTTCCAGATCTTCATGGCTAAGTGTAAGCGTCTCGGCGGTGCGCTCTCCCTTGATACCAAGCAGATTCAGGGTTACGGCTTGTTTGAACTTTGATGTGTTGACCACTTTAACAATCACAAGCCCGGCAGAACGGTCCAAAACGCTGCTGGCAAACAGCCCGTCCTGTTGACTTTGGCCGGCCACCACTTTATTATCCATAGTGAGCGGTAGGACATTGCTTCCTCGATTTCCTGCATACATTTGTTGGACGTAGTAGCTGCATGTCTTGACGACTTGTAAATTGTCAAACCAAATCAGGTCTGGACGCCACTGCCACCCCTCGTAATGAGCTAAAAGGGGTGCGTAGGCAGACATGTGAACCACATCGGCATTCCGTTCCAGACCCGTCATTAGGGCTGCTTCCATAATGGCAGCCCGATAATGGTTTGTGCTGTTGCCTTTTACGTGGCATGCATATTCACCCGCAAATACTTTAGGGCCTTTCCTGTCGTAGTTGTCATATCTTAATCCGTGGGAAAGGAACCATTCCTCGTTCCGGTAATAATGCTCGTCAACCAGGTCGGCCTTTTGCTTTTTCATTTCATCCCATCCCTTCTCAAACTTCTCGCCATCGGGGTTAGGACCGCTGCTCCCCACTATTTTTATATTGGGGTAACGAGCATGTATTGCCTTTATGAATGGTTCCAGCCGATGATAATACATCTCGTCCCATTGCTCGTTGCCTACTGCAATGAATTTCAAGTTGAATGGCTCGGGGTGCCCCATCTGGGCGCGGATTTGTCCCCATTCGCTATTTGCTGCTCCATTTGCAAATTCGATGAGGTCAAGACAATCCTGAATGTAGGCTTGGAGTTGGTCTTCTGTCGCATGGGCCTTCTCGTTGTCCGGGTTTTGAAACTGACAGGCCATGCCTACGTTCATAACCGGCAGGGGTTCGGCGCCTATATCCTCAGCTAATTGAAAAAACTCATAAAAACCAAGTCCCCCGCTTTGGAAGTAATCCGGGAAGAAACGGTTACGGAAAGTGTATTCCCATCTGTTCTCATTAAGAGGCCGGTTCTCCACTGGGCCAATCGTGTTCTTCCATTGGTAACGAGTATCCAGGTCTACACCTTCTACAATACATCCGCCGGGGAATCGCAAAAGACCTGGTTGTGCATCGGCCAACGCTTGAGCCAGGTCGCGTCGCATTCCATTGGGACGGTCGCGGAATGTGTGAACAGGGAAAAGGCTTATATGCTCCAAGCATACACTTTCTTTCCCTTCCAGGAAGATTCTCAACTGTGCCTTGTTAACAGTGCGGGATGATTTCATCATCACTTCATACTTCTTCCAGTCGCTGGAGGTAATGTCCAGTTTGGTCGTCACAAACTCTTGAGCGCTTTCCATCGTGTTTCGCTCAATAAGCTGTATGGCTATTCTTGCCTTCCCTTTTGGCGCTTTTGCCCAGAGGCTGAAGCGGTATTCTTCGTCCTGATTGACTCCTATGCCAAAATAACCGTTGTTGGAAAGTCCCGAATGGCGGTGCTCATGTCCTGGGTAGCTCAATTCTACATAGTGAGGACATCGGGGAAAAGGACCGTCGGACTTTATTTCAAATGTACCGAATGCTTCCCAACCCATCAGATGGTCAGGGAATTCGAATGAACGGTTCTTTATCAATTCTCCATAAAGACCGCCATCAGCGGCATAGTTGATATCCTCGAAAAACAGGCCCCACATTGTCGGTTGAATGGCAGCCCCGGGTTTTCGGGTATTGATGTCGAGCATATGGTTCTGTCCGATAGCAGTAAGGCTTATGGACAAAAGGAAACAAGTTATTGCTGGTGCTTTCATGCTTTGTTCTTCTTTACTCTTTTCGCGTCAATCTCAGCGCTTGGATACAAATATGAAAAATCCCACAAGCTACCACACTCTAATGTCTTGTGAAAGGCAAAGGCTTGTGGTAGCTTGGGGGACTAAGAGCTGAAGTTTATTACCTTATAATTCAGATTCGCTAACATTAAAAGTTGAAGTTCTCATGTCTCCTGTGTCCAGGCCTTTCTTGAGCCACCTCATTCGCTGGGCGCTGGTGCCATGAGTGAAAGATTCCGGCTGGACGTATCCGCGAGCCTTCTTCTGCAAGTAGTTGTCGCCAATCTTCTCGGCGCAGTCAATTGCTTCTTCGATGTCGCCGGCCTCCAGTGACCCATAGGCCGCGTTTTCGTAATGCCCCCAAACACCGGCATAATAGTCTGCAAGAAGTTCCAGGCGGACGCTTATCTTGTTTGCCTCCACACTGTTAACCCTGTTCATCTGGGTATGAGCGGAATTGAGTGTTCCCAGCAGATTCTCTACGTGGTGTCCCACTTCGTGGGCAATGACATAGGCGTAGGAGAAGTCGCCGTCGGCACCCAGTTGACGTTTCATATCGGTAAAGAACGACAAGTCGATATAAAGTTTCTGGTCGCCCGAGCAATAGAATGGGCCAACCGATGCACTGGCCTCGCCGCAGGCACTGCTCACGCTGTTCGTGAAGAGTACGAGGGTGGGAGGCGTATAGGTCTTGCCCATCTGCTTGAATACTTTAGTCCATACGTCTTCTGTTGAGGCAAGAACCTGACGCGAGAATTTGGCCAGTTCCTGCTCTTCTTCGGTAAACTCTCGCTGGCCTTCGACTTGTTCTTCCTGAATGGCTGAAAGGCCTCCCTGCTGAACGACATTCGTTACGACATCACCAATGCCACCCCCCTGCATGAAGGTCATAAGGGCAATGATAATAATACCTGCAATGCCGCCAATTCCAGCTTTGGCGCCAGTGCTCATTCCGCGGCGGTCTTCCACGTTGGAACTTTCTCTTCTTCCTGATAGATTCATAATGACTTTCCTTTTTATTAAAAATGTGTTGTTTCCTGCGCAAAGATAATGCAATTTTCTGATAACGGGAAAAAAATGAGAATAAATAATTTGTAATTCGGAGTTATGTACACGAAATTGTTACTTTGCATCGCCAATTAATGGTATTATGTAGAAGATGCAATCGTCTAAACGGACTTATATGGCCTTTGACCTGTAGTCGTTTCATACCCCTTTGCATTTCTTTACCCGCCTGTAACTGAATAAATACCCGCCTCCAGAATTTACTAGACCCGCCTCCCGTAAAATTTATACCCGCCTGTTGTCAACCTCCCTTTTGCCCGAGATAAGCTCTTCATCTGTCCGTAGCGGACTGTCTGCCGGGCAGGAGCTGTGTGAAATGGAGTCTTTCTCACAAAAAAGTTCAGGAAAGATTTTGCCAATCGCTCACTTAATTGTATCTTTGTAGCCGATAAATGAAAGTTTGATGATGATAGAAAAGACTTTGATAGCCCTTGCCGCTTTGATTGTACTGTCGGCATGCAGCGGAAGGGAGAGGCCTCTGCCAGGAAGCGGGGTAACAGAAGTCGCCTTCGAGGTGGCCAGGAACTACTTCTTCAAAAACGACCGGCAGATTCCCTCCAGTCCCAAGATAACTACTGCCGAGGAGTTCGGCCGGCTTTTCGGCATGGCCGCTACGATGGGGGAGAACGGCCGGCCGACGGCAATTGATTTTGACCGGGAGTTTGTACTGGCTATCGTTCTGCCCGTAACGGATGTCGAGACGGAGATTGTCCCGCTGAGTGTCGTGTCTAAGGGAAATACGCTGTATTATTCCTTCCAGGTGAACAGGGGGCAGGAGCAGTCGTTCAGCATTCAGCCCACGTCCATTATCATTTTGGACAAGAAATACGAGAATATGGAAGTATCGCTTATCAATACAAATATACAATGAAGGTTTTGATTCTACAAGCTTCGCCGCGCGCGAACGGTAACACCGCCTGGATGGCGGAAGAGTACAGGAATGCTGCTGAGGCAGCAGGTCATGAGGTGACACTGGTTAACGTGTCGAAGAAGAAGATTGCAGGCTGTCTGGCCTGCGAGTATTGTCACAACAAGGGCAACGGAGCCTGCATCCAGAAGGATGACATGCAGGAGCTCTATCCGCTGATGGCCGAGGCCGAGGCGCTGGTGCTGGCCGCTCCCATTTATTATTTCACGCTGAATGCCCAGATTCAGGCGCCCATTCAGCGCATGTACTGCGTGAATAGTCCTGCAAAGGTGAAGAAGATGGCGCTGCTCGTGTCCTCTTATTCGCCCGGCGTCTATGATGGCGCAACTGCCGAGTTCCGCGACATCTGCAACTACTGGAGCGTAGAGAATATGGGTATAGTTACCGCCAAGATCGACGAGCAGAAGACCGAGGAAACCAGGCAGAAGGTCGTTGCCCTGGCCGGAAAACTTTGATTGGAGTGAAAATTGGGAATGGAAGTTAACGCTATTCGCATGTTCAATGACGGTTTTATGAACCAGTCGTTTGTCTATGCCGGTGGAGAAGGCAAGGAAAAGCTAGGCGAACACAATGGACCGCAGTAAGGAAATCATCCGCGCCAGTTGGGTTGGCATCGTAGCCAATGTGCTGCTGGCTGGCTTCAAGGCCGTTGTCGGCGTTCTGTCCAGCTCGGTGGCTATCGTGATGGATGCCGTCAACAACCTGAGCGATGCCCTGTCGAGCGTGATTACGATTGTGGGCACCAAGCTCTCGCAACGCCCGGCCGACCGCAAGCATCCCTTTGGCTTTGGGCGCATCGAGTATTTCAGCGCCATCATCATTGCCGTTATCGTGCTGTCGGCAGGTATCACCTCACTCATCGAGTCGGTAAAGAAGATATTCGACCCAACTGAGCCTGAATATACAATGACAACACTAGCGGTCATCTTGGTGGCTATTGTGGTGAAGTTGTTGCTCGGGCAGTACGTTAAGCGCAAGGGTGAGCATCTGAAGAGCGACGCGCTGATTGCCTCGGGCTCGGATGCTTTGTTCGATGCCATTATTACTTTGGCAACGCTCGTCTCGGCTGGTGTTATGTTGTTGTGGGGTGTGTCGCTCGATGGAATCTTGGGCGCTTTAATCTCCGTCGTTATCATCAAGGCGGGTGTTGAAATGCTTGCTTCGCCGGTGAATGAGCTGCTGGGTGCCAGCATTCCGGCGGAACTGACCGGCGAGATTAAGAAGGAGGTTTCCGACTTCGATGGTGTGCGGGGCGTTTACGACCTGATACTCCACAATTACGGACCGGATGTCAGAATCGGTTCGCTGCACATTAATGTCTACGACACGATGTCGGCTCATGAGATTCACGCTTTGACCCGCAAGATATCGACCTGCATGTTCGAGCGGCACGGCATTGTAATGACGGTCGGTGTCTATGCTGTGGCAACAGGCAACAACCGGCGGGCAGAATTGCAGTCGAAAGTCATTCAGACCCTCATCGCCCATAAGGAGATTGTTCAGGTGCATGGTTTTCTCTTTTCGGAGAAGGACCAGATGCTTTCAGTCGATATCGTGCCGGACATTTCTGTCCATAACGATGCGGCCCTAGTAAGTCAGCTCACCGGTGAGATTCAGCCCTTAGTGCCCGATATGCAGGTCGTCATTGTTGTGGATCATAACTATACCGAATAAAGTACGAATGAAGAAAATGAATTGTAAGAAGCTTGTGTTTGGGGCAGCAGTAGCGGCCACATTGACGGGTTGTAAAGGTGAAGTAGGGGAGACCCGCTCTGCAGAGTTCGTGGACGATGTTAAGACGGCCCTGGCAGAGGGCGGGCATATCGACCTGAACAACCTGAGATGGACAAGGGAGCCAGCGGGATTTCAGGTGAAGGGTGATACGATTGTCATCACTACCGCTCCGCATACCGACCTCTGGCAGCGCACTTACTATCACTTCCAGAACGACAATGCGCCTGTGCTGCAGATGAGGACTCGCGAAAAGTTCTTCAGTTTCATCGTGAAGACTGACTTCACCCAGAGCCATCAGCGCTTCGACCAGTGCGGAATCGTGATGTATCTCGACAGCGAGAACTGGCTGAAGGGCTCTGTGGAATACGAGAACGAGGAGTTCCAGCACTTGGGCAGCGTAGCCACTAACAACGGTTACTCCGACTGGGCCACGACGGCCAGCAGCCTGATAAGGATTAGTAACAGACAAATCGGAATTTACAGCTAAGGATTGGAAAGAAATGTTTCTTGGAATTATTGGATATCACAAAAAGACAATAGTCTCAGATGATATTGTGGAAAAATTCCCTAAGTTAAGTGGAAGGTTGTCATCGATTATTCAAGAAGTTCCCTGTACACGTAATGTCTTGTATTTATACAAGCTCAGGAAAGGGTTTTCCAAAGAGTGGAAATGGTGGGCTATAGAAATGATGGAAAAAGGATTCCAGACACCAGGCATCATTCAATTAGCAGGTGAGGATATGAATATGAATCCCTTTGAATTTTCATCACTTGTCGAAACCATTTTTCATGAATTGGATTTGGACATTAGCAATGATGATGCATTCTATCAATATGCTCTATGGGTGGCTCATCAGGTTCTCGACGGTATGATTTCAGCTGAAGAAGGCTTTAAAGAATTAACTCAAGCTGCAATAGACACAGACTATCACAAAGCCTTTTTGGAGTTCTATTATCTGGAAGAAAACGCAGACCTTTTGCGTGACCATCTACCAGGGTGCTATGGCGATGGGAATATGCGCGAAGATAATATAGAAGCATGGATGCACCAATATTTTGAAAAGTTAATCGAAATCAATAAATGATATAAATTCCAATTTATCACTGTCAATAAGCCTTCCATCAGGAAGCCATTCCGTCTGTCTTCAAAAAAAGTTCGTCTGTTGCGTCTGTCTTCTTTCCCGTTCGTTTGTCAAATTAATTCATAGATTGTCCGTCGTTCATTTCGGTTCGAAATTCTTTAACAAATGCCCATTTCTGTCAATGGAATTTTAATAATTATGGGCAAATTTGCAATTATGAAGCATGAATTTGAGGCCGAAATTTGAAATTTGGAGCATGAAATTTGGCCGAAATTTGAAATTTGAGGTGAAATATAAGGCAAAATGATGGAATTTGAATGATGGGAGGTAAGTTCCTACGATTACAGCAGAATAGTTTTTTATTTCAGATATA
>JAILKU010000126.1 GCA_024693505.1 Bacteroidaceae bacterium
CTGCTGCGCTGCCTGCGCTGGCGCCGTTACCGAGCACGGTAGCCGTGATGACGTCGGTTGCCACTGCGGCTGTGGACTGCTTAGTGGTTCCACCCATGGAGCATGCTGCCAGGGTGATGCTTGCAACGAAAAGCGTTGCGGAAATTAACATCTTTCTCATCTTACAATAGTCTTTAAATGATTAAACAATATTTAGTTTCAGCTTTCGTTTTCGTTAACGTCTTCGTTAACGTCAGGGTTAGCGCTTTTGACGCGCTCGAGGAACTGGCGTGGGATGGGCGTTTCAAACGTCATGGGCTCTCCGGTTCGGGGATGGTAGAAGTTAAGTTTGTAGGCGTGGAGGGCGAGGCGTCCCAAGGGGTTCCGTCCGTTTCCGTACTTCGTATCTCCAGCTACAGGATGTCCGAGGTCCTTCATGTGGACGCGTATCTGGTTCTTGCGTCCCGTCTCGAGCCTGAACTCCACGAGGCTGAAGTCGTCGGTGGCCTGGAGGGTGTGGTAGTAGGTGACGGCTTCCTTTCCGCCATCGTCAACGGGACTGCTCAGCGTGGTGAAGTCGCGTCCTTCGTGGAGCCAGGAACGGATTGTGCCGCCTTCTTGCTCCATACGTCCGCAAACGAGCGCCACATAACGGCGGTCGTAGACAATCTGATGCCAGTCTTCCTCCAGAATCTGCTGAATCTCGACGCTCTTCGCATAGATCATCAGTCCGCTTGTCTCGCGGTCGAGTCTGTGCACGACGTGGGCGGTGCACTTGAACTGCCTGCGCCGGAAATACTCGTCGAGCACCGTCTTGACGCAGTACTGCTTGGGCGAAACGCCCTGGCTCAGTATGCCGGCTTCCTTTTCGATAACGACCAGGTCCTTGTCCTCGTAGATGAGTTTCACATAGCGGTTCGTGAGCTCCACGTTCTGCTTGTGCCGCCGGATCTGTACGACCTGTCCCGGCTCCAGCTTGGCGTCGTACTGCGTGGTGAGTTTCCTGTCAACGGTAACGGCATGCCCGCGGAGCAAGTCCTTGACGCGGTTCCTGCTCGTGCCGGACATCTGCTTCAACATGAATTCCATCAGCGTAGTGCTCTCACGCACCGGCAGTTCGATATATCTGTTATGCGGGTCAAACTTCTTCATGCTCTTGAATCCTCTTTTTCCTTATACATTATTATATATTATATAGAATAGGTTGCGCAGAATCTTCTGAATCGTCTCTTTCTTGCCAAGGATGGCGTTATTTATCCATAAACCAAATAATCGGCATTATGTTTAATAGGTTTGTTTTATCTGTAGCGTCTCTTATTCCTTCAATGTCAAATCCATCAATTCCTCGAGTGTGCCGTTGAAGATGTTGCAATCTACGTCGCCCACGATGCCGTCAACCTGTCCGGCGTCGGTATATTGCCAGAAATTCCACGTTCCTTTGTAAGAGAGCGTATTCACGTAGTAATGCGCAATCCAGAACGGATATTCGTCGAACACAGGATTGCGGAGCACACTGGTGCGGAACTTGTAGCCTGTGTACAGGATCGGTTTCACCTGATAGCGTTTCTCGACCAGATCCATCCACTTCTTCACGGCTTGCTGCAGTTCTGTGTTCGACAGATTTCCCTTTTTCTCAACGTCCAGTACAGGCGGCAAGTCTCCGGGCTCCAGATGAACCTGATGCATGAAGAACCGGGCCTGCTTCTCGGCGTCAATCTCTGGAATGAAGAAATGGTACGCACCGCGTATGAAATCGTTCTGCTTTGCGCGGTAGAAATTCTCGTTGAAATTGTCGTCCATCAGCGAGACGCCTTCCGTAGCCTTAATGATGACGAAACGTATCGGATCGTCGAGCAGACTCGCATTCCTGAGACGTTCCCAGTTTATCTCGTTCTGATAATGGCTGATGTCTATTCCGCGAATGTTGTAGCCCTCGGGATGAAACGAGCTGTCCCTGGCAGAGCGCCAACTGAAACTGTAAGGGTCTACGAATATGAAGTAAATTAAGAATATAATAGCAGCAATGATGGCCAGAGCGCCAAGGCCCAATATCCATACATAGTTATGAGAAAGAAGGTGCCCCCTACCCTTCTTTACGGTCTTTTTCTTAGTCTTAGGACTACGCGACTGACTCGATGTTTTCTGATATTTGGGCTTGTTACTCTGCAAAAGACTACGTTATATTAGGTATTTAAAGAGTGGAAAGGGCTGGACGTCAAAGAGTTTCAGCCCCTCCACTCATTGAAGAATCAGCACAAGATTCTACTTCTGCTCGAGAGCCAGGGTCTTGGTACACTGGTCGCATACCTCCGAGGGTCCCCAATACTGGATTGGACCGGGATAGATATACATCGTGTTCTTGGCCCAAGCCTCGCGATTGGCGGCAAAGAACTTGAAGGGTGCGCCGTCGAGCTCTACGAGTGCCTTGCGGATAACGGGCTTCATGGCACCGTTGCGGCGCTCCATGTTCATCATCATCGTGATGGGCACACCGCCGGCAATCCATTCCTCGGCAGGAGCCGTGGTGTTCTTGATAATTGACATGTAACCCGTCTTGCCGTTGGCAATCAGGCGGCTTGCATTGTATCCGAGGCTGTAGCAATAGTCAGCATCGTAATTGGAGGGTGCAGCGCAACGTCCTTCGTAGCCGAAGAAATGATGCTGGGCAGAGAACTTGCCGTTGAACTTACCCTCGGCCTTCCACGCAGCGAGCTTGGTTGCAACCATACGACTGAGCAGTTTCTCTGTCTCGATGAGTGAAACCTGAACATTTCCGTGAGGATCGCGGTCCAGGCAAAGCTGGTTTGCAACGTCGGCAGGCAGGGATTCCAGAATAGCCAGGTTCTCGGGCGTGATATTGCTCTTTACGAAAGCAATCTGCTCCTTCGCATTGGCAAACTCCATCGGCTCGCCTGTCTTCGGGTCGGTCAGGACATCGTTAAGCTGAGCGATTAGCTTCTTGATGGCAGGAATGAACTCGATCAGACCCTCGGGAATCAGCACGGTACCGAAGTTGTTGCCGTCGGCAGCACGGTCTGCTACGATGCGGGCAATATAGGTCACGACGTCGTCCAGACTCATCTCCTTCTTCTCGACCTCCTCGGAGATGAGACAGATGTTAGGCTGCGTCTGCAATGCGCACTCCAGGGCAATGTGAGAAGCAGAACGTCCCATGAGCTTGATAAAGTGCCAGTATTTGCGGGCACTGTTACAGTCGCGCTGAATGTTACCGATCAGTTCACTATATGTCTTACAAGCTGTGTCGAAGCCGAAACTGGTCTCAATCTGCTCGTTCTTCAGGTCGCCGTCGATAGTCTTGGGGCAACCGATAACCTGCACGCCATACTTCTTGGCGGCATAGTATTCGGCCAGCACACAGGCGTTGGTGTTGGAGTCGTCGCCACCGATAATAACCAATGCCTTAATGCCCAGCTTGCGCAGGATTTCAATTCCGCTCTCGAACTGAGCCTCTTTCTCAAGCTTCGTACGACCGGAACCGATGATGTCAAAACCACCCGTATTGCGGTACTCATTGATGAAATCGTCGGTAAACTCAACGTATTTGTGGTCGACTAAGCCACCGGGACCCATCAGGAAACCATACAGTTTACTATTGGGGTTCAGGCTTTTCACACCATCGTAAAGACCGCTGATGACATTGTGTCCGCCGGGAGCCTGACCGCCAGACAGAATAATACCTACATTGAAGGCATCCATCGGCTTCGAATCACCGGGCTCAAATGTAATAACCGGCATCCCGTAGGTGTTGGGGAACATAGCCTTAATTTCGTCCTGATTACCCACACTCTGTGTCGGTGCACCTTCAACAGCCTTCACTGAACCTTTCAATGCTTTAGGCAGCTTAGGCTGATAAGCTGCACGAGCAATTTGCAAAGCACTTTTTACCATAACTCTTGTTTGTTTTTTAATATAATTTAGAAATATACGCAATTTTGCACTGCAAATATATAAAATATAGCCGATATGATAAAGGAAAAGGTACAAAAACATTTAATTTATTTTATTTTTGTGCATAAATCTTGCACGGTTGAAAATTAAATCCTACCTTTGTTGCTAATTGAGAAAAACAGGAAAGTATAAGTAAATGAAACGAAGAGAACTAAAGAAAACCATCAATTACCTCTGTGGCGAACTCTATGCCGAATGTGTCGCAATGGTTCAGTACCACAAAGTGTCGTCGTTTGATGATGTGGAGAACATCATGCGAAGTATTCTTCTGATGCAGAACGATCTGGTATGCAGACTTTCACACGTTGAGCCCGGCAGCACCAAACTGTTCTTCAAGAAGATTCGTGAAGACATGATAAGCCGCACGGACGACATCGTGGAACAGCTAAAGAACATAGCATGATAAAGGCATTTAGTCGGTTCCTTCTATTAAGGGTACTGGGTTTCACTGTGAACGTCAAAGAGCCCATCCCTCCAAAATTTATCATAGCCCTGGCGCCACACACCAGCAATTGGGACTTCGTCATCGGCAATCTGTATTCGAGGGCCATGGATATTCCGTGTCAGTTTCTGATGAAGAAGGAATGGTTCATATGGCCCCTGGGTTATATTATGAAGTCACTCGGAGGCATACCCATCGACAGAAGCAAACGGACTCGGGTGACGGAACAAATTGCCCAAACGGCCCGAGAGCAGGAGGTCTTTCACCTCTGTATCACACCAGAAGGAACCCGCAAGCGCAACCCGGAATGGAAGAAGGGTTTCTATTACATTGCCTTAATGGCGGATATTCCCATCCTCCTCTACGGATTGGACTACAGCCGCAGACTCATTGAGTGCACAAAGACTGTCATCCCCAGTGGCGACATAGAGAAGGATATGGCGGAAATAAAGTCGTATTTCAAGAACTATAACGGCAAGCATCCTGAGAAATTTGCCTTATAAATGCCTTAAAGGTTTTCAAGTCATGAAGAGCTATCTCACAACGGCGAAAGACTATATTTATTATAATGTACATTTCAAGACCAATGCCATAGTCTTTTTATGCCTGTTTTGCTTCTCCTGTCTATTTCAGGGTCAGTCCTATGCCCAAACGCCCAAACAGCTGAAAAGCAAATTGGCTCTATACTTTGACAACTATACAACAGACACCTACACAAGCAACGAAAAGATAAAGATAGAGAATATCGTTATCGAGCCGGAACAGAAGAACATCCGGATATACGTAAACGAAGCCTTCTCGACACAACCTTTCACCCCAGAGATTGTGGCTGGTATTAAGGCGAATGTGTCGCAGCTGCTCCCCGCACCCTACAACAACTACCAGCTCACTATTCTGGCAGGCGGGTATCCGCTCGAGGAACTGATTCCCATCCACCTGATGCCAAATGTCGATGCCAGCCGTATTTACCAAAAATCCATGATGCACGGCAATCCTTGGACAACGCCGATGAGCCTGCCATACCAGATAGAACAGGGTCTGCAAGGGCACCATCTCTGCGTCTGGGCAAGTCATGGCATCTATTTCAATATCAACAAGCGCGAATGGATATGGCAGCGCCCAAGACTGTTCTGTACATCGGAGGACCTGTTCACACAGACCATCGTACTACCCTACCTCATTCCGATGCTTGAGAATGCAGGCGCAGTCGTCTTTACGCCCCGCGAAAGGGATTGGCAGAAAAATGAAATCATCGTTGACAACGACCGGCCGGAGACCAATGGCATTTATACCGAGATAGAAGACAGATACAAGTGGGAATATTGCGACACAGGCTTTGCGCAAATGCGGAACTACTATCAGGATTTCCAGAACCCCTTCAAGGAAGGCACATGCCGAATGATTGATGCAACGGATAACAAGAGGCAGTTGAGCAGCATCGTTTGGACGCCAAGAATACCTCAGGAGGGTGATTATGCCGTTTATGTGTCATATAAGACTCTGCCAACCAGCGTCAGTGATGCTCTCTACACCGTTATCCATCAAGGGATAAAAACCCAATTCCGGGTAAATCAGAAAATGGGCGGGGGCACCTGGGTATATTTGGGAACCTTTCACTTCGATTCAGGCGAGAATACAGAAAACTGTATTATGCTGAACAACCAGAGCAACTATCGTGGTACGATAACTGCAGATGCCGTTCGACTGGGTGGCGGCATGGGAAATACGCTGCGAATGTTCGGCAACATGACTGAACCAATCGGCAGCGGCATGCCTCGTTTCCTGGAGGCAGCAAGATACTATGCGCAGTGGGCCGGAATGCCATACGAGGTTTATTCAGCCAAAGAGGGACAGGATGACTATGGTGATGACATCAATGCCAGACCTCGCATGGAGAATTACCTATCGCGGGGCAGCCTGTATAATCCTGGCGACAGCGGGTTGAACGTACCTTTGGAACTCAGCCTGGCTATACATAGCGATGCCGGTGTTCGCAGGGATAGCACATACATCGGTACCCTGGGCATATATACAACCGGGTTCTACGACGGTATAACAGCAGCAGGACTCTCACGACTGACAAGCCGCGACCTGACAGACATAGTGCTGACCAGCGTTTGCAATGACATCCGACGCCATTTCGGCACTTGGAACCGAAGGCAAATGTACGATCGCAATTACGGTGAGACGCGAGAACCTCAATTACCCGCTATGATACTTGAAACCATGAGCCATCAAAACTGGGCTGATCTGGTAAGAGGACATGACCCATACTTTAAGTTTATTCTCGCAAGAGCTATATATAAGGGTGTATTACAATACATTAAGAATGTACATCGCTTAGAGCGTATCGTAACACAGCCATTACCTGTACACGGTCTCTCGGCACACATAGATGACAGTGGAGAGAATGTAATACTCAGCTGGTCACCGACGATAGACATGCTTGACGAGACAGCAGAACCGAGCGAATACATTATTTATATTGCCGAAGGACAGAAAGGTTTTGACAACGGCAGGACTATTTCAGCCAAGCATCAGGAATGCCAGATCAAGATAGCGCCAAACACCCTGTACAGATTCCGAGTCGCCGCAGTTAATGAAGGAGGCGCCAGTATGCCCAGTGAAGAGGTCTGTGCCTACTTTGCCGGCTTCGGAGCTCAACGCATCTGTATCGTTGACGGTTTCAATCGCGTGGCTGGTCCACAACCCTTTGACACAGAGACAAGTCAAGGTTTCGATATGAATGCAGAACCCGGTATCGTGGACAGAAAGATGCCTGGATACTGCGGATACCAGATTTTCTACGACAAGACTGGCTATGGCCGCGAAGGTTCAAACGGACTGGGCTTTAGCGGCAGTGAATTAGAGGGCATGATATTGGCCGGTAACACCCACGATTACACAGTAAGACATGCCAGGGACATATTGGCTGGCGGCGTTTATACGATAGGAAGTTGTACAGCTGATGCAATTAGGAATATGCCTCTTCAGACCTATCAACTTATGGATATCGTGATGGGTGCCCAGAAAAGTGACGGCTATAGCATGCGCAATTACAAGACCTTTACCTACGATCTGCAGCAGGCAATCTCTAACTATGCAAGGCTTGGCGGGCGTATTCTTGTCAGCGGTGCATTCATCGGAAGCGACATGAAGAATGCCGAAGACAAATATTTCACAGAAAACATCTTAAAATACAGACACTATAGCGCCATCAGCACAGATAGTCTGAATGTCATTCAGGGCATGAACACTACTGCCACGTTTTATAATGAACCCAACGAACTGAACTACTGGATTCGACAGGCCGATGTGTTGCAAGCTACAGAAGGCGCATTTTGCTCAATGCTTTATGCCGGCTGCGGCCTGTCTGCAGGAGTGGCCTATCCTGGCAACGACTATCGCGCCATGTCATTTGGATTTCCCCTGGAATGCATACAGGACACAGAGACACGCAGAGCTATCATGTCAGCCTCAATCCGATTTCTATTAAACATCAACTAAATCATTTCATAATATATGTCATACCAAATTTTATGCAATATGAAGGCGTCCCGCACGATGACCATTGAAGAGAGTCATCTTCGGACAATAGAGAAATACGCCCTTTTTAGCGAACTACTCGACAGCAATGGATTCGTGGACGAAAATGTACTGGAGAAACTCAGGCTTAACGTCAGGTCGCTCTTGGAGAATAGCAATGTAGATGGCGACTTGCTCAAATTCTGTCAGGATGTTTTGTTCCACAACAACATGAAGGCTTTCGGTTTACATCAGCTCATCCTACTCTATATCGACTGGGAAAAGGGCAAATTGACCGAGCAGGACGCAGATCAGAAAGCAGAGGAAGGCATCTGAATGGAGCAAAGACATCTGTCTGAGTGGTTGCCCACAACCCGCAAGGAAATGGACCTTCGGGGATGGGACTATGCTGACGTCATCATATTCAGCGCAGATGCCTATGTAGATCATCCAAGCTTTGGGGCGTCAGTAATAGGTAGAATTCTCGAGGATGAAGGCATTCGGGTATGTATCGTGCCGCAACCGGACTGGCATGGAGACTTTCGTGACTTCCGGAAACTGGGACGTCCCAGAATGTGGTTTGGTGTGGCTCCCGGCTGTATGGATTCCATGGTGAACAAATATACTGCCGCCAAAAGATTGCGAAAAGAAGATGCCTATAGTCCCGACGGACGACATGACCTGCGCCCCGAATATCCTACCATCGTTTACTCCAAGATCTTAAGGGATCTGTTTCCCGACGTACCCATTGTACTGGGCGGTATTGAAGCCAGTTTGAGAAGACTGATGCACTACGACTACTGGAAGGAACGGTTTATGCCCAGCATACTTATCGATAGCGGAGCCGATATGATTACATACGGTATGGGTGAAAAGGCGACTATCAGTATCTGCCGTCTCCTTCAGGATGCCATCGACAACTCAGACGAGACACTCTATTATGATGAAAACGGCGAGGCGTTCGTGACTAAAAATACATTCCGTAAGGTTGTCCAACTCCAAAACGAAGTGCCTCAGACCGTTTCTGTATATAGCAAGCATGATATACCAGGAGGTATTAAAACAGATGACATTATTCTTCATAGTTATGAAGATTGCCTGCATGATTTGAAGAAACATGCCCAAAACTTCCGGCACATAGAGGAAGAGAGCAACAAGATGCATGCACAGCGCTTACTTCAGAAGACTGGGGAAAACTGGGTTGTGGTTAATCCTCCATTTCAACCCATGACGCAACAGGAGCTGGATCATAGCTTTGACCTGCCCTATACACGACTACCCCACCCCAAGTACCATGGTAAAAGGATTCCTGCCTACGAGATGATAAAGTTCAGTGTTTGTCTCCATCGCGGATGTTTTGGCGGGTGCTCATTCTGTACAATCAGTGCACACCAGGGAAAGTTCATTTGCAGTCGTAGCAAGGAAAGCATTCTCCGAGAAGTGAAGACCATTACACAAATGCCTGATTTCAAAGGCTATATAAGTGACCTTGGCGGACCGAGTGCCAACATGTATATGATGCAGGGCAAGCGTCATGAGCTATGCGAAAAGTGCAACCGTCCTTCGTGCATTCATCCTGCAGTTTGTCCCAACCTTAACGGAGACCATCGTCCGCTTCTGGACATTTATCGGACAGTAGACCAGATTCCCGGCATAAAAAAGAGTTTCATAGGCAGTGGTGTCCGTTACGATATGCTATTACACGACTGGAAGGACGAGGCGTTGAATAAAGCAGCTTCCGAATACACAAAGGAACTCATCACAAAACATGTCAGCGGGCGTCTGAAGGTCGCACCAGAACATACAAGTGACGATGTCTTGAAGTTGATGAGGAAACCCTCATTTAGTCTCTTTGAGAAATTCAAGTCTATTTTTGATGATCTTTCCAGACGCCATCAAATCAAACAACAAATAATTCCCTACTTTATAAGCAGTCATCCTGGTTGTCGCGAAAAGGATATGGCAGATCTGGCCGTTCAGACTAAACAGATGGACTTTATGTTGGAACAAGTTCAAGACTTTACGCCTACGCCGATGACTGTCGCAACGACCTGCTGGGCAACTGGATTCCATCCATACACGCTGAAGCCTATTTACTCGGCCAAGTCACCTGAAGAAAAACAAGCTCAGCGAATGTTTTTTTTCTGGTACAAGCCGGAATTTAGACGACAGATTGAATATAGACTAAGGCAGATAGGATGTTCACACCTTATTAATATATTATTTAGCAAACAGAAAAATAACAAGAAACAATAAATTTAAAAAGCTATGATTACAGAATGGTTTGAATGCAAAGTCCGATATGACAAGGTTATGGACGACGGACTGATAAAGAAAGTGAACGAGACGTACCTGGTTGATGCCCTCAGCTTTACTGAGGCCGAGAAACGTTTCCTGGAAGAGATTGAGCCCTTCATGAGCGGTGAGTTTATAGTTACCGACATCAAGCGGGCCAAAATCAGCGAACTCTTCGAAAGCGAAGACCTGCAAGCAGACCGCTGGTTTAAGGCAAAGGTCGCTTTTATCACTATCGACGAGAAAACCGAGAAGGAAAAAAGAACCGTACAGACAATGATGGTCCAGGCAGTTGACTTTAAAGATGCCCTAAAGAATCTTGAAAAGAGTATGGCTGGCACCTTGGGCGACTTTCTAATAACCAGCATTACAGAGACAAAAATTATGGATGTTTACAGATATGTTCCAAAGGATGAGTAGTATTCAGAGCCGTTTGGACTCTATTTTGTCATCACTGCCTCAGGGTACACGTCTCGTAGCCGTCAGCAAATACCACCCGGTAGAGATGATTATGGAAGCCTACGAAGCTGGGCATCGTATTTTTGGTGAAAGCCATGTACAGGAATTACAGGAGAAACGTTCTCAGTTGCCGGCTGACATTGAGTGGCATTTCATTGGCCATTTGCAGACAAACAAGGTGAAGTATATAGCTCCCTACATATCAATGATTCACTCTGTTGATACTCCTCATCTGCTGTCGGAGATAAACAAACAAGCATTAAAGTGTAGCCGTAAGATACCTTGCTTGCTGCAAATTCATGTTGCGCAAGAAGAGACCAAGTTCGGTTTCACGCCTCAGGAATGCTTAGATTTCATGGCTGAGGGCAGCTGGCGAAGCATGAGTGGCATTCAACTCTGTGGCGTGATGTGCATGGCAAGCAATGTTGATGACGATGCTCAGATTGCTTGTGAGTTTGAACGTGCCAGAGAAGTGTTTAAGACGCTGAAAGCACAGTACTTTGCTCAAGATGATGCATTCCGCGAGTGTTCCTGGGGAATGAGTGATGACTACCCAATCGCACTACAGCATGGAAGCACTCTAATACGTGTCGGAAGTCTCATTTTTGGCCAAAGAGTGTAAAAAATCACTTCAAAATTCTCATTTTGGATGAAAATGTGCATTTTTAAGTGCTGTTTTCTTGCATATCTGTGTCTTTATTTATAATTTTGCACAAAATTTAAAGAAATGTGCAAATGGACTGTTCGAAAGTAAAGTCATTCAACAAAGAAATAGAGCGTAGTATTAAGGAGTATTGGAATCTGGATAGCCTGTCCGACTACGGTGTAATCACTCTGCAGTATCGTGATGTGGCCCGAATCATCGAGAAGATGCATATCCTTTTCGAGGAAAGCGGAATCAATCCAGGCGACAAGATAGCCATTTGCGGCAAGAACCAGTGCCGTTGGGGCGCAGCGTTTTTTAGTATATTAACATACGGCGCAGTGGCTGTACCCATCCTGCATGAGTTTCATCCCGAGCAGATTCACGACATTGTAAACCACAGCGACGCTCGCCTTCTCTTCGTAGGCGACGGCGTCTGGAAGAAACTTGATGCCGATAAGATGCCCCGTCTGGAAGGCATCATCTCGCTGACGGATCACAAATTAGAAGTCAGCCGCAACGAACGCCTCACTTATGCCCGTGAAAATTTGAACCGCCTGTTTGGCGAAAAATACCCGCTTAATTTCAGAGCCGAGCACATCAGTTATTACGAAGACAAGCCTGAGGAGCTTGCACTCATCAACTACACAAGCGGCACGACAAGCAACAGCAAGGGTGTCATGCTCCCCTACCGAGCCCTTTGGTCGAATCTCGACTTTGGAAATCAAATGGTCGGCACAGAACTCAAAGCCGGGCAGAATGTTCTCTCCATGCTTCCTATGGCTCACATGTACGGAATGGCCTTCGAGTTCATCGTTGAATTCATGAATGGTGTACACGTCAACTTCCTTACAAAGGTGGCCTCTCCTACCATCCTCATCAAGGCTCTGGCCGATGTCAAGCCCTGCCTGATAGTCGTCGTTCCCCTCATTATCGAGAAGATCGTACGGAAATCCATCATGCCACGCATCCAAGACCCCAAGATACGAATGCTCATGAAGATGCCAGTTGTCGGCCAACGTATCAAGCAGAAGATATGCGGAGCCCTCACTAACGCCCTTGGCGGTAACTTCTACGAGCTCATTATCGGTGGGGCCGCACTGAACCAGGAAGTAGAAAATCTCCTCCATGAGATCGGTTTCCGCTATACCGTGGGCTACGGCACAACAGAATGCGCACCTATCATCACCTATAATGACTGGAAGAACGTAGTCGTAGGCAGTTGCGGCAAGAGCGTAGTTCATATGGAACTAAAGATTGATAGCCCCGACCCGGCACGCGTGCCTGGCGAAATTCTGACTCGCGGCCTGAACGTTATGCTGGGTTATTACAAGAATGAAGAAGCCACAAGCAGCACCATAGATGCTGATGGATGGTATCATACAGGTGACCTTGGCGTTATGGATGCCGATGGGAACGTTTTCATAAAAGGTCGAAGCAAAAACATGCTCCTTGGTGCAAATGGCCAGAATATTTACCCCGAGGAAATTGAAGACAAGTTAGGTGGTATGGCGCTTGTCAGTGAGTGCGTTGTCATACAGCGGGACGAAAAGCTCTATGGTCTCGTTTATCCCGACCCCGAGCAGGTAAAGCAACTTCGCTTACAGCCAGACGATGTAGCTGCTATTATGGAACAGAACCGCAAGGATCTGAATCCAAACCTGCCAAGCTATGCACAGTTGGCTGGTATAAAGATAATGGACAGCGAGTTTGAAAAGACGCCTAAGAAGAGCATCCGTCGCTTCCTCTATATGAATACCGAGGTTTGACACCAATCGGAAATAAATACGGTATAACCTTTAATATAATACGATGCGTACAGAGATCAGAAACCAACATCTCGCACTGTGTGTTGATAGTCATGGTGCTGAAGTAGTCAGCCTGCTGAATATAAAGACTGGACGTCAAATTATATGGAATGCCGACCCCAAGTATTGGGACGAGCACTCGCCCATCCTTTTCCCATGCGTTGGAGGAAATTGGGACGGACGTATTACAATTGACAAACAAAGTTATGAGCTACCCAAGCACGGACTGGTAAAGCACATGGATTTTACTCTTACGAGTCAAACTGATGACACCCTCGTTTTTACTGTCCAGGCCGATAATCAAACCCTTCAGGCCTTCCCATACCATTTTAGTTTGCAGGCTATTTACTATCTTAGTGGTAGCAGTCTTCAGGTTTACTGGATTGTGGAAAATGAAGAACCAAAGCAAGACATGCCTTTCATGATAGGTGGTCATCCCGCATTCCTTCTTCCTGAGTTTGATTCAAACGATCCTGTGCACGGCTATCTACAGTTACCCCAAGTGGATAGCCTTGTCAGTTCACCTACTCTGCCCCGCGGCTTTGTTATGCCACAAGCACCTGAAATCTTTCCGCTTGACAACAAACATCGGTTAGCCCTAACCAACGATGCTTTTCGCTGTGACACAATACTCGACTTGCGCGGAATGGCACAGCGTGCACTTTTGCTTGACAAGGCTGAATGTCCCTTACTGGAAATTGTAATGAATGATGTGCCCGTTCTGGCAATATGGTCACCTCAAGATGGCTGCTGCCCCTTCGTCTGTGTTGAACCTTGGTGGGGCTGTTGCGACTCATATGAATCATCAACACCCTTCAATCGGCGTCCCTTCATCAATAATGTTGCACCACAAGGAAAGTGGAAACAGGGATACGAAATTAACGTGTTAGATTAATCTTACATAGGAGGCAACTCGCCTCGTACTTTTGTTCAGGGGTTCTGTTCGTAGTTTATGAACTGAGCCCCTTTTAGTTTGTTGTTCTTGGGTATAATAATGCGGGGACTGAAAGTCTTGGCTTCTTCAAAATCCATCAAAGCATATGATATGATGATTATAATGTCACCTACAAGAACTTTTCGGGCTGCCGCGCCATTTAAGCAAATACAACCTGACCCACGCTTGCCACAAATGACATACGTCTCGAATCGTTCACCATTGTTGTTATCTACCACCTGAACTTTTTCACCAGCAATCAAACCCACAGCGTCCATCAAATCTTCATCGATGGTAATGCTGCCCATATAGTTCAAATTGGCTTCGGTTACCGACACGCAGTGCAACTTGGACTTCAATACCTCAATCAACATTTTTCTCTATACCTTAATAATCTTTATGTATATTTTACTCACTGAATCATTTATACCTTATATGGTCTATGAGTCTGATAGGTACATGACCACAGAATACGGTGATACAACCAACTATACTTTCAGCATCATTCCATGATTCCACGTCAGCCAGTGTATCCCCGTCAACAATACTATAATACTGCACCTTCAGGCCAGGAATCGCATCAATTGTGCTAACAACGTAGTCGTGTGTGTCAGCAATAGAGGCGTTCAGTGATTTACTTCTTTTCAAAACGCGGTAGATATTAGCAGCCAAGCGTCGCTCGTCCTCAGTCAGCAGAGTGTTTCGACTGCTCATAGCCAGTCCACTATCTTCTCGGACTACTGGGCAGGGAACAATCTGAAGATGGAAGTCCAAATCATCAACCATACGACGAATGACAGCTATTTGTTGGTAGTCTTTCTCGCCAAAATAAGCACGATCAGGTTCAACATATGCAAAAAGTTTGCTCACAATCTGACAAACACCATTGAAGTGACCCGGACGAAATGCACCTTCCATTACCGTATCGGTTGGGGGATAACTGAACTGTCGGGTATCGGGCTCAGGATAAATTTCATCCACATTGGGTGCAAAAGCTAGCTGTGCGCCACATTCCTCCAATAAGTTGCAGTCTGAGTCTAAGGTACGCGGATATTTCTCAAGGTCATCCTTATCATTAAACTGGGTAGGATTCAGAAAAATACTCACTACGGTAAAGTCGTTTTCAGAAACACTACGCCTTACTAGTGAAGCATGTCCTTCATGTAGAGCTCCCATTGTAGGAACCAAACCAATGCTCTCGCCTTTCTGGCGAACGTCTTGCAGAATCTGCTGCAATTCGGATATTTTATGAACAATAATCATTAATAGTCGGACTTGAAAAACCATGCAAAGTAACACAATTTTCTGCAAACAATGAAACATTTTCGCAAAATAAATACACAATACACACAAATTTACATTCTTTTAATGTGTCGAAAAGCCGAAATCTCGTTTATTTTTTATAATTTTGCCGTGGACTAAAAGCGTATCGACATGATTAAGGCTAAAAAAATCCTCTTTATTACCCAGGAAATGTCAACCTATGTTCCAGACTCCCCACTCTCAAAACTTGGCAGTGAGGTTGCTGAAGCTACACAAGGTAAAAACAGGGAAATCAGGACCTTCATGCCTAAGTGGGGCATTATCAACGAGCGTAGGAACCAGCTTCATGAGGTAATCAGACTAAGTGGAATGAACTTAATAATCGATGAGACTGACCATCCTCTGATAATCAAGGTTGCCAGCATTGCTAGTACACACATGCAAGTTTATTTCATCGATAACGATGATTATTTTAGCAAGCGTAAAATGGCTCGCAGTGAGAATGGCGAGGAATACGTTGACAATGCAGAGAGGGCCGTATTTTATGCCAGAGGGGTATTGGAAACCGTCAAGAAACTTCGTTGGGTGCCTGAGATTATACATTGCCAAGGATGGATGACAAGTTTTGTCCCTCTATACATCAAGACGGCATATGCTGATGAGCCATCATTCAGAGATTGTCGTGTTGTCTTCACACCATCCGATAATACGCTGAAGGCTCCTTTGCCCCAGAATTTTGCTGGTTTACTGCAGTTCCGTAATGCGGATATCAATGCATTGCATGGTATTCCTCAGGCTGATAATATGCAAGCTCTCAACCAACTTGGAATGAAGTTTTCCGACGGTGTAGCGCTTATGCGTCCATGCCCCGAGTTCAGGGAATACATTTCTACCTTGAACAAGCCCTACCTGCCACCACAGAAGGCAGAGAACTATGGCATTGCGTATCCCGCTTTCTATGATAATGTTTGGAGCATTGGTAAGGAGGATGAAGATGAAAGTGAAGACTGAACCGATCAAAAGTGTATTTTTTACCGAACCTTTGTTTATAGTTTATATATGATATATAGAAAAACTGCATATCTGCTTACTGCCCTGATGACATTTTTTATGTGCGGCTGCGATGAGGAAACTGGCTCCATAGGAATCTATCCAAACGAAGATGCCGTAACCCATTCGTCTGAGATTTTTAAGTTCTACACCCGTTCCATCGCACTGGATTCGGTACTCTGCAATAGCTATGTATCCTATTTGGGCAACATCAAGGATCCAGAGACAGGCACACACATTGAGGCCAGCTTTGCCACACAATTCCACACCTTCGAGAACTACAAGTTACCCGACAAACAACTCATGTTCCCCCTCAATGTAGACTTTAAGAAGAGCGAACCTGTAAAATGCGATTCCTGCGAAATAAGACTCTACTTTAAAGATTATTATGGGGCCGGAGACACGCCCATGAAGTTGGAGGTATACCAACTAGACAAAAATAATGTGCTTCAGGAGAATCAGGAATACTATAGCAATACAGACCTTGGCCAATACGTCAAACAGGGCGAAGAACCCATTGCCACAAAGGTATTCACTCCCATTGACTATGCCATTACTGATGCTGAGCGAAACAGTGCGACCCATACAGACAACATTTATATAAGCCTACCTGCTGAATACGGGTCATACATTATGAATACTTACTATGATCATCCCGAATTTTTCCGCAATTCCTATGAATTCATCCGCCACGTCTGTCCGGGCTTCTATTTCAAACTGAAAAGTGGCGAAGGCACCATGCTTAACATAAGTGTGGGTACGATGAACATATATTTTACATATTATGACATGCAAAATCCCGACACTGCATATCAGGCATTCTCACGCTTTGCTGCTACAGCAGAGGTAATTCAGGCAACGCATTTCGAAACAGAGGATATTCACAAACTAGTGAATGACCCATCATGCACCTACTTAAAAACCCCTGCTGGCATAGGAACACTCATCGAACTACCTATCAAGGAAATCTATCGTAACCACGAGACAGATAGTGTAAGCAAGGCAAAGCTGACATTGACGCGCTATAATAGGAGTGAAACATCTGAATATGCATTAGGTATCCCGACAACCTTATTGATGGTACGCAAACAGGATATGCGTCCCTTCTTTACCAAGAGGCAGGTACCAGATTCCAAGACATCGTTCATAACTTCTTATAGTTCAAACTACAATTCTTACACCTTTGATAATCTAGGTCGGCTCATTTCTTATTGTCAGCATGAGAAAATCAATGGTATGAAAGAGAGTGGAATGACCGAAACTCAGTGGGAAACTGCTCATCCCGACTGGGACAAGGTGGTGGTTATCCCCGTAAAGACCAGCAATACGTCCGATAACTACGGACAGAGTCACGTTTCTAGTGTCACTCACGATATGGGCATGAACAGCGTACGTCTTTTGGGTGGCCCTAATACGCCACTTGAAATGCAAGTCATCTATAGCGGATTCAAGTGATCTTTATGAATTATTTTCATACTCTTTCAATGCTCTGCGCCTTATTCTGCGTTACTCTTTCTAGTGCGCAAGTAACAGATGGAGCAAAAATACATCGCCACCCTCGACTCTTGCTTCAGAGTGGACAGGAGCGAACTCTTCTGCGCGACGTCAAGAAAGACAGCACATGGTCCGATGTACACAAAGGCATTCTTAGCGTGGCCAACACCTACGTTCAAAAGATTTCAAAACCTGTAGAATATATAGTTACAGGTCGCCGCTTGCTCAGCGTCAGTCGCGAAGCATTGCGCCGCGTTATCTATCTCGGTTATGCTTATCGTACAACGAAGGATTGTGCTTATTTAAATCGTGCAAGAAAGGAACTAGCGGCAATTGCATCTTTCAAAGACTGGCACCCCAGCCATTTCCTCGATGTTGCTGAAATGACATTGGCTGCAGCTATCGGTTATGACTGGTTCTATACTAACCTGAAGCACGATGAACTCGAGGCGCTGTATCAGGCTATCATCGAGAAAGGCCTACTTCCTAGCGTATCAAACATGGATGCATGGTACATAACAACCGACAACAACTGGGGACAGGTAGTTCACGCAGGCATGGTCTATGGTGCCATTGCTATCTGGGAGAGACAACCTGAATTGGCCGTGCAAATCGTCAACAGAGCCATCAAGTACATCAGACGCCCAATGGAGGTCTATGGCCCAGACGGTGCATACCCCGAGGGATGCGGCTATTGGGACTACGGCACGACATACAACGTCCTCTTGCTCGACGCTCTAAATCAGGTCTTCGGTTCAGACTTTGGCTTGACTCGTGCCAAAGGATTTATGCAAACCGGTGCGTACATAACTCACATGTGTAGCCCCTCACTTCAGTGGTTTGCCTATAGCGACAACGGTAACATCGCGAATGCCATGACATCACCTTATTGGTTTTACCGTCAGACTGGTGATGAGAGCATACTTTTCAACCAGAAACGCATACTCCATCGTAAGGAAACGCCCAGCCTGCTTACTGACCGACTGGGTCCCTGCGCCGTAATATGGGGCCATCATATACGACTTGACCACCCTAAGCAGCCTGATGCTCTCTCATGGTATGGCAGAGGGCGCACCCCCGTCTATGTGTGTCGTAGTAGTTGGGATTACGACGCCGCCTTTCTAGGGATGAAGGGTGGTAGCCCTTCCACAAATCACAGTCACATGGACCAGGGGGAGTTTATCTACGAATCGCATGGCATCATGTGGGCAGCCGACTTAGGTACAGAGAACTACAACAACCTAGAACAGGTCGGCATGGATATCTGGAACATGAAGCAGGATTCTCAACGATGGACTATCTATCGTTACGGCAACCGACAACATAACACACTTACCTTCAACGACCATAAGCAACTCGTGGATGGTGCAGTTCGTTTTACCGATGTTGTAAATTCTTTCCCTGGCTGTGCCACGGCCGACCTCACACCCGTATACAAGGAGGATGTCAAGAAGGCTCTGCGCCGATGCTCTCTTCTAGAGGATGGAAGCCTGACTGTAGAAGATTTTGTAGAAACGCTTCCTGGCAGCTCAACTAAACTCACCTGGACAATGGTTACTCCGGCCATCGTTAGCCAATCAGACAATAACTCCCTTCTGCTCACTAGGCAGGGAAAATCAGTCACGTTGCGTGTAGAAGGTTTAAGTAAACTTACCTGGGACATCAGGCCCGCTACACCGCCTCATGACTTTGAGAACCCCAACCAAGACTATACTGTAATCCACTTCAACACTCAATTACCTGCCTCCGCAGCCGTAAGTTTCAAGGTAACCCTTTCGGAATGTCAATAATGCTGTATGATTACATTTATATCCAAAACATATTAGAAATTATTACTGAATATTAAAATTTGGTATTTTAAATACGACTAAAACTTATTGGACATTTTAAGCAATCTGCGTTCTTTTACGAAATTCACCAATTAGAAAGCTATGAAACATCTTTTTCCCCTATTGTTAATGCTGGCATCCGTACAAGCAGACGGAGCAATGGCTCAGGAGAACGGAAATGCCACAACAGACCCAACGGCAAACCCCATGATTTGGGCGGACTATCCCGATCCTGATATCATCCGAGTTGGTGAATATTACTACATGGTAACTACGACAATGCACGTCATGCCTGGCGGACCTATTATGCGTAGTCGCGACTTGGTTCACTGGGAGACTATTAGCTATCTATTTGACGGACTACACGACACACCGGCTTATGACCTAAATGGTGGCACTAAGTACGGACAAGGACAATGGGCTACCTCACTCCGCTATCACAACGGACAGTTCTATGCACTCTTCGTGACGAATGGAGTACCCGGCTCATGGATATACTCCACCGACGACCCAGAGAAAGGATGGCATCTGCACACGCACTTAAAAGGTTTCTACCACGACGCATCACTCTTCTTCGACGATGATGGTCGCGTCTATATTTTCAGCGGTTCAGGCAGTGTGGACATCACCGAGCTGACATCAGACCTAAAGACCGAGAAAGAGGACGGTTTCCGTCGTCATCTTGAGGTTCGAGACGAAGAGGATAACGGTCTACTCGAGGGGAGTCGCGTAGTGAAGAAGGACGGCTACTACTATCTGCTGATGATATCTTGGCCGCGAACAGGACGCCGCCAATTGGCATACAGAAGCAATAGTTTGTCGGGCAAATGGGAAAAATGTGTCATATTGAAAAGCGCTTTCGGTGGCTTTCCCTTTGTGGGACAGGGTACGATAGTTGACGGACCGGATGGCAACTGGCACGGCGTCATCTTTCAAGATCGTGGTGGCGTAGGACGTATACTGACACTGAGCCCTGTAAAGTGGATAGATGGTTGGCCTATGATAGGTGATGACTATGGACATGTGACACCCTGTAAGGAAGTTGCCATGGTGACAAAGGACAGACAATGGAATCATAACCCCGACTCAACAGCCTTTAGCTACGATTTCCACAGGCATCGTCTTGAGCTGCGAACGTGCCAGTTGGCCGACGGGCTGCCTATGGCACGCAATACTCTGACATGGCGTATGTTCGGACCTGAGTGCGCAGATACAGTCTGTTTAAATATACGATACATGCACGACGGAGATAGGGCTGGCTTTGCAGCCTTCAACGGAGATTCAGGTGTACTGACGGTGAGGAAGGATGGAAAACTGACCTATCTGACAATGACCGAGGAAAGTATGGAATTGAATAGTCGAAAACAAGTGACTGCAAACAAGGTAAAAGAGATGGATCGGGTTGACATAACGGGAAAGCGACGCATATGGCTATGCATACACGGTGATTTCCGACCGGATAAAGATATCGCCACCTTTAAGTACAGCACGGACGGACGAACTTGGCATGCGATAGGCTCGGACTATAAAATGCGCTTTGACTATCGCCGTGTGTTTATGGGTACACGCTTTGCAGTATTTAATTATGCCACAAAGTCAAAGGGAGGTAAGGTTATAGTTGAAAATTTCAACTATTAATCCAATTACGTACACTGTATACTTACTGCGGATGATCCTGCTCCACTAGGAGAGGGAGTTTAACCTCGCATCCCAATGGAATGACATCGGGGTCAGCAAACTGGTTGTAGACGATGATATATTGAGCAAAGTCAGGGTGACCATATTCCTGTCGGGCCATCTTCAGAAGCGTGTCGCCACGTTTCATCTGACGAACTCCTTTAGTGCCAACAATAAGATACTTACCACCAGGCACTTGAGGATAGCGGTCAATAGCCTCTCTCATAGTCTTTTCCTCGGCCAATTCTTCTGGATCTTTTTCAGATGCAGGTTCAAGCTTCGACTCTTCGGTTGTAACAAGAACTTCGGACTTCGGCACAAATGCAGCACCAAGCTGTTTTATATTGGGAATGCGATAATAGCCAGCCATATAGCAACCTATCATAAGCAACAATATGGCAACAATATATATAATTCGATGTAAAAGTGACATATGCGTTGAATGATTTGTATTCATGTCAGGAAGTACTTCGGGAATAATTTGAACTGTTTTCGCATGAGAGGCAGATAAATTTTCTGAAGGTAGAGAATTCCCAGTATCGTTGGTATAAACGGAAGTTTTTGTATTTGAAGATGAAGAATCCTCCGTTCCATCAGTTGCAACATCAACTACAACGGCCTCTGAATTCCCCATTTCATCGATGGCAATATCAGCTGGAATCTTCTCAGAATCCTCGGTTTCATCGTCAGAAACTACGATTTCATCGAGAATGGATATAGCAGCAGGCTTCTCTTTTTCATCAGAGGAATGAGACACAAATATAGTGTCGTCACTTTTCCCCAGCTTCTCCATTTCCTCAAGGGGAGTGTTTTCGTTAAGAATTACCGTCTGGAATACGGAAAAAGGCTTATTCACTATATTCTTTAACTGTGCATCAGGTGTGAATACAACTTTCATGTGTCCAGGAATGACTATACGCTCTCCATTATTCACGTTGATACTTTCACGATCTAGAACCTCAACTAGTTTAAAGGTCCCAAGTCCCTTTATCTTGAGGAGTTTATCGCTTATAATACGCTCACTAATAAGGTCAAAGAATTGCTTAACAAAGGCCTCTGCATCCTTCAAAGGTATTCTCCTCCTTAAAGCTACAGCGTTGGCCAAATCGGGTATCAAAACCTTTGCTTCCATGGTGTGTACCTACTTTTGGTTTATTTTATCCTTCAGAATGTTATTTGGCTTAAAGCTTACAACTATTTTAGGTGGAACCAGCATACGCTGTTTGGTTATAGGATTGACAACAACCCGCTCAAGTTTCTTCTTTACCTCAAAAGAACCGAAGCCGGACAACTGGATGGTTTTTTCTTCTTCCAGTTGAGTTCCAACTTCATCAACTAATGTTGCTACCAATTGAGCTGTACGCTGCGAGCTATAACCAGTCTTTTCGGACAATTCGGCTATAAATTCTTTATTATTCATAAATATTAATTCAAAATGGTTCAACGGAAAGGTTTATACCAAACTTCCATAGAGATCAAAGTCATCTGCACTCTCTATCTTAACCTGATAGAATTCACCTATTTCTATGTTGGGATGTTTTGCCATCTTTATTAATACTTCAGGGTCTACCTCAGGTGAATCAAATTCAGAACGCCCAATGAAATAGTCACCCTCCTGACGGTCAATAATTACCCGCAGAATACGATTTACCTTTTCTTGTTGTATCTGTGCACTGATGTTTTGCTGCAGTCGCATAAGTTTGCTTAAACGGGCTTGTTTAACATCCTCAGGTATTCCGTCAATAAAATGCTCTGCGCTATAGGTACCATCCTCCTCGCTATAAGCAAAGGCACCCATACGTTCAAATCGTGCATGTCGAACAAAATCAAGTAGTTCCTGGAAGCAGTCCTCTGTCTCACCAGGATGGCCCACCATAAGGGTCGTACGCAAATGTATACCAGGCACATCATCACGCAAACGTGTTATGAGATTATAAGTTTCGCTGGCAGTAATATTTCGACGCATTGCCTTTAATACAGGATTTGCGATATGCTGAAGAGCAATGTCAAGGTAGCGACATACATTGGGACGTTCTCGCATAACGCGCAACAAATCAAAAGGAAAGTCGGCAGGATAAGCATAATGCAGACGAATCCATTCCACTCCCGCAATGTCTGATATCCGTTCAATAAGCTCTGGCAAAGCACGATGTTTGTATAGGTCTAGTCCATAATACGTGAGCTCTTGAGCAATAACTTGAAATTCCTTTACACCACGTGAAACGAGTATACGCACCTCATTAAGAAGATCCTCTATTGAACGACTTTTATGACGGCCTGTAATTATAGGTATTGCGCAGTATGAGCAATAACGGTTACAACCTTCTGAAATCTTTAGGTAAGCATAGTGCGATGGTGTAGTTAGATGCCGATCATTATGATTATCTTGGTTATAGAGAAGTCCTAAATCGGTAAGTAATTCAGACCAGTTGAACTTGCCATAGAACTTATCCACTTCGGGAATCTCTGTTCTAAGATCATTGATGTATCTTTCTGAAAGACAACCCATAACATAAAGATGCTCAATTTTGCCTTCAGATTTTCGCTGAACCATAGACAAAATCATGTTAATGCTCTCTTCCTTGGCATCTCCAATAAACCCACAGGTATTAACAACCACAATTTTACTCTTAGGTTGAGCTGGATCGTGATGCACGTTGAAACCATTCAGTTCAAACTGACGGATAAGGCGTTCGCTGTCAACCAAGTTCTTGCTACACCCCAAAGTGATAATATCAACTGATTTGTCTAACATATCGCTTAAAGCTTATTTTTTTTGTCATTAAATAGAGAGTCTACAAACTCTCTACGATTAAATGGCTGCAAATCTTCAACGCCCTCTCCAAGACCTATGTAACGCACGGGGATGTGGAATTGATCGCTGATACCAATAACGACACCTCCCTTTGCCGATCCGTCAAGCTTCGTTATGGCCATACTTGTAATATCAGTTGCAGAGGTAAACTGGCGTGCTTGTTCAAAGGCGTTTTGTCCAGTACTGCCGTCAAGTATAAGCATTACGTCATGAGGTGCATTTGGGACTACCTTTTGAATTACACGTTTTATCTTAGATAGTTCCTCCATAAGACCTTTCTTGTTGTGTAAACGTCCAGCTGTATCTATCAGCACGACGTCAGCTTGATTCGCAATAGCGCTGTTTACGGTATCGAATGCCACGCTAGCCGGATCGCTGCCCATCTTCTGCTTAATAACAGGCACTCCTACTCTATCGCCCCAGATAACTAGCTGTTCGACTGCTGCTGCTCGAAACGTATCGGCTGCACCCAAATAGACATTAAGACCTTGCTTTTTGAATTGCCAGGCCAGTTTACCGATTGTTGTTGTTTTTCCGACACCATTTACACCAACAATCAAAATGATATAAGGTCTTGAATCTTCTGGAATATCATAGCCCTCGGTGTCACCAGTATTGTTTTCTGTAAGCAATTGTTCGATTTCATCGCGCAATATGTTATTCAACTCGCTTGTGCTTACATATTTATCTCGTGCAACGCGTGCCTCGATGCGTTGAATGATATTAAGTGTTGTGTCTACTCCAACATCGCTTGAAACTAGCACTTCTTCCAAATCATCAAGTACATCATCGTCCACCTTAGACTTACCAGCTATAGCACGCGACAGTTTGCCGAAGAAACTTTCCTTGGTCTTCTCAAGCCCTTGGTCAAGCGTTTCTTTCTTCTCTTTAGAAAAAAAATTGAAAATTCCCATTGCTAATATGCATATTTTGAATGCAAAGTTAATATATTTTTCTTGATTTCATCGATAAGATATAAAAAAAAAGGAGTACAATGCCATTTTTGACACGTACTCCCTTACGAAGGAGACTATGAAAAAACTTTAGAAACGAAACATTAGTTCTTGAAGAAGTCCTTTACAGCTTCGTTCGGAACCATTTGCTCATCAAAGGTGTAAGCACCCGTTTGAGGATTCTTCACCATCTTTATTACTTTTGTATATGAACGGCCATCAGTCTTACCTGTCTGAAGAGTGGCCACAGTTTTCTTTGCCATAGTAAAATAAATGTGATGAATGATTTAACTACTTGATTTCCTTGTGAACAGTCATCTTCTTGAGAATTGGATTATACTTTTTCAGTTCCAATCTCTCAGGAGTATTTTTTCTGTTCTTAGTCGTGATATAACGGGACGTGCCAGGCAGACCACTCTGCTTCATCTCAGTACATTCCAGGATAACCTGTACTCTGTTGCCTTTCTGTTTCTTAGCCATGATTTGCTACTCTTAATAATGGTTAACTAATGACTTTAATGTCCTTCCAATCACAATAGCCCTTTTCCACTGCATTTTTAAGCGCTGCATCCAGACCTACCTTATTAATCATGCGCAGTCCAGCTGCACTTAGGTTAAGGCTAATCCAACAATCCTCTTCTACATAGTAGAATTTCTTCTTGAACAGATTTACATTGAACAGGCGCTTCGTGTGGCGACGTGAGTGAGACACGTTATTACCCACCATGGCCTTTTTACCGGTAATTTGACAAATTTTAGACATTTCTTTCTTCTTTTTTGTCTATTCCAATCCAAACTTCTTCCAAACAGGGCACAAAGTTACAATAATTCTTTAAACCAACAAATAATTCTGTGTTTTTTTTCTTCTTAAAGTGTCATAATGTCACATATCAATGCGGCTATATGCTGGTGCTGCTATTGAACAATAGTCCTTTTCAAGGTATTTATAGTATCCTGCAATGGCTATCATGGCCGCATTGTCTGTAGTATAGCCAAACTTTGGAATGAAAATTTTCCAACCATAACGACGTGCATATTCGTGAAAGGCATTTCGTAGTCCATTATTAGCCGAGACACCTCCTGCGACAGCCACTTGCTTTATTTTTAAGTCGCGTGAAGCTTGTAGAAGCTTCTTCATAAGGATGTCAACAACTGTCTTTTCCAACGAGGCAGCCAAATCGTTCAAATGGTGTTGAATAAAGTCTGGGTCATCTTTAATCCAATCTCGCAAGGAATACAAAAAACTCGTTTTTAATCCGCTGAAGCTATAATCATAACCTGGAATCTGAGGCTTGGAGAAGTGAAATGCAAGAGGATTACCAAGACGAGCAAGACGATCTATTATAGGACCACCAGGATAACCAAGTCCCATTACTTTGGAACATTTGTCAATAGCTTCCCCTGCTGCATCGTCAATAGTTTGCCCAATAATTTGCATGTCCTTATAAGATTTCACTAATATAATCTGACTATTTCCCCCACTAACCAAAAGACAAAGGAACGGATAAATGGGTGGGTTATAGTCCTCACCAGCGGTATGAATAAAATGTGCCAGTACATGACCGTGGAGATGGTTTACATCAACTAGTGGGATATTTAAGGAAGTTGCCAAGCCCTTGGCAAACGAAACACCGACAAGTAGAGACCCCATTAGACCTGGACCACGTGTATATGCAACAGCACTAAGTTGATCCTTTTCAATGCCTGCCTGACGCAATGCCTGATCAACAACAGGAACGATATTTTGCTGATGTGCACGACTTGCTAATTCGGGAACTACGCCTCCATAAGCTTCATGAACGGCTTGACTGGCAGTTATATTACTTAGCAAAAGACCATCTTGCAGTACAGCGGCTGAAGTGTCATCGCAACTGCTTTCTATACCTAATATATATGCCATAAATTATTAATGCGAAAGTATTTCAACACCATTTTCAGTCATTAGGAAGGTGTGCTCCCATTGCGCACTGGGTGAACCATCTTCTGTCAGGACGATCCATTCGGTTGGGTCTTCTTCGTCTCCACATACCATCCAGTCACCTGCATTTATCATAGGTTCAATGGTAAATGTCATTCCTGGTACCAATAACATACCCGTACCTGGACGACCATAGTGTTCAACATCAGGTTCCTCGTGGAAATGTACACCAACACCATGTCCACACAAATCGCGTACAACAGTATATCCGTTTTTATGAGCATGATTTGATATGGCATTGCCCAAATCTCCAACAAAAACATAAGGCTGGCTACATACTTTTTCACCAATTTTGAGACATTCCCATGCCACATCAACAAGATGTTGTTTTTCAGGTGTTGTATGACCTATTACAAACATGCGACTGGCATCGGCGTAGTAGCCATTAAGTATTGTCGTGCAATCAACATTGATAATATCGCCTTCTTCAAGAATCTCCTCAGCGGATGGTATGCCATGACAAACAACATCATCAATACTGGTACAGCAACTTGCAGGAAAACCCTCATAATGAAGAGGAGCAGGTATTCCACCATGGCTGACTGTATAGTCGTAAACTAGACGGTCTATTTCAAGTGTGCTCATACCTTCATGAATGTGTTCCTGTACACAATCCAATACAGCCGTGTTCAGCACGCCTGCTAAACGTATACCTTCAATCTGCTCTTTCGTACGAATCAATTCGCGAGTAGGCACAAGTTTTCCTCGCTCTTGCCAATATAGAATTCGAGAATCCATTTCCGTAGGTTCCAATCCTTCAGGAATAAACCATCTCAATAGTTTCTTCTTACTTTTCTTTCTATTTTTACTCATCATCAATGAAATCAACAAATGTATTAGTCGGTTCTAAACAAACAATCTACTTTATCTGGTAGCGTGTGCCAACCTCTTGAATTATTTTCCTACGGTAATTCAAGGGATAACCAGGACGTTGAACGGGCACCTGATTGCCGCCAGGTGTCTTCAGGAAACGACCATCCTCATCAGTACGCTTCACTGTCATATCATTGTACTTTACGATAAGCAACTGAGCCAGTTGGTTCCATTCGTCCATCATAGCTTGAGAAGTACGATGACAATAGGCAGAAAGGAAACGACGAGCTTCCTGCTCACTCATCTCCTTAGCCTTCTGCTCGGTATCGGCCTGAAGAGAAATATAGTCGGCCTCCAAACGGTCACGAACACGTTGAAGTTCAGGGAAAAGCACATTATATCGCATATAAACCATATTGCTGACCCAGTTCTGCACCCAATAGGCAGAACGCGTAGAGAAATGGAAACAGTCGGCCGTACCCAATGCATAGCACTCAGGAGCTCGATCCATACAGCAATAAACAGGAGTAAGAGGTACCATATTGGTGTCGTCATTTCCAAACCAAACGACACCACCTATATAGTCAGGCAACCAAGAACGCATCTGGCTGACATAGACATTGGCCGTTTGCTGCGTGCTGATAGGCCTTTCGTTGAAATAGCGACGGCCGTCAACCTCATAGCTCAAGGGCGTTGGACGGTAAGGCATTTCCCAAGGTCCCATACCAGGATCGTGGTCGAGTGCCAAAGGTGTATCCTCATAGTGGTCACGCATCATATCACGGATGTCCTCCAGCTTCAGTGGACGACGAGGCTTAACATAGAGAGGCATTGACATTCCGGCATCCTCACCCTTCGCATAAGAGAGATAAGGCATCATGTCATCCTCAGCCCAACGATTAAAGAAGCTCCAAATACGAGCTTCGCAATATCGCATAGCACCAAAATCGGCAGGAGCATAGGCATCGCTGAAGGAGAAGTCTTCGTCGGCCCCCTGAAAATATCCTTTCTCGCGAGCCAAGGAGATGACATCGGAACTGTAAAGGCAATTATCCTTGTCGTGGAGTGGGAACTGACGGATGCGACTCTGGTTGGCGTGTCCGCTAATACAATCGTCTGGTATCCGGACAGCAACCCAAACAGCCCCCTTACGACCAGGACCTTTGCCTATCATATCCATTATCCAAACCTCATTGGGGTCGGCAATAGTGAAACTTTCTCCTTCGCTGGCATAACCATAGTCTTCAACCAACTTCGTCATGACGCCTATAGCTTCGCGAGCGGTACGAGCACGTTGCAGCGTGACGTACATCAACGAACCATAGTCGATAAGACCAGTAACAGTATCGGTCAGTTCTTCTCGACCGCCCCAAGTAGTTTCATGAATTGTAAGCTGATGCTCGTTCATCAGACCCGTTACGGCATAAGTCTCCTCAGCCTCTGGAATCTCACCTAAATAATTGTTCGACTCATAGTGATAGAGGGCCCTCATCTCGCCCTTTGCATGATGTCCAGCCGGCAAATAGTTCAAGAAGCCGTAAGCACCATAATCATCACAACTATAGGTTACAATCACACTGCCGTCGGCCGAAGCTTTACGACCAACAATCAGATTCGTGCAAGCCAAAGATGGCATCACCGATAGGGCCGAAAGGGCCAAAACAGAAAGAAATCGTTTCATAGAATAAATTATTGACTATGGACTCTAAACTAGACCTTCAGCTTATCACTTCCAGCAGCCTTAAAGCTCATATCCAGCCCCTTAACACTATGTGTGAGAGCGCCAAAAGAAATGAAATCCACACCTGCCTTTGCATAGGGAATCATCGTATCGAAGGTTATGCCACCACTGGATTCAGTCTCGCAACGACCAGCCACAATCTCCACGGCTTTACGCGTATCTTCGGGCGTAAAGTTGTCGAACATAATGCGGTCGCAACCTTCGGCTAACGCTTCGTCCAGTTCCTTCCAGTTACGTACCTCGCACTCTATCTTCAGATCCTTACCATGCTCGCGACAATAGGCCTTAGCCCTACTGATTGCGTTATGAACCCCTCCGCAGAAGTCGATATGGTTATCCTTGAGCAGTATCATGTCGAATAGCCCAATGCGATGGTTCATGCCTCCACCAATGCGGACAGCCTCTTTCTCGAGCATTCGCATGCCTGGTGTTGTCTTTCTGGTATCAAGAACACGCGTCTTGGTTCCTGCGTCGATAAGGGCCTGCTGATAACGATGTGTCATCGTTGCAATACCACTCATTCGCTGAAGGATATTCAGCATAAGACGCTCTGTCTGTAACAGGCTGCGAACACGACCCTTCACGCTCATCACGATATCGCCGGGACGAACATGCGAGCCATCGGTTATGTGCACCTCAACTTCCATTTCGGGGTCGAAGCGATGAAATACTTGGCGAGCAATCTCTACACCCGCGAAGATGCCTTCTTCCTTGATGAGCAACTTGCTCTCCCCCATTTCTGTTTCGGGAATACAGCACAAAGTGGTGTGATCACCATCGCCGATGTCTTCGGCAAAAGCCAGGTCAATGAGCCTGTCATTTAGTTCGTCAACGCTAAGCATAATATATATAATGCATAAGAGTGGAAGGTTTAAGCATATAATCTAAATGGCAATCTGCAGGTTACATGATACCACGTTCTCTCAGAGCCAGCTGCCATTTCCAGGCCGTAGCAAGTACTTCTTCGAGAGGTGTATCGGCTTTCCAGCCCAATACGCGGTTGGCCTTGTCCACATTGCCCCAAACCTTTTCGATATCGCCGGCACGACGTCCTACTATTTGGTAGTTGAGCTTTACTCCAGTAGCTTTCTCGAAAGCATTAATGAGCTCCAGCACACTGGTACCGCGACCCGTTCCGATATTATAGATTTCCACTGGCTCGTCAGTCTTATCCTCCATAATACGAGTCATTGCACATACATGAGCCTTGGCCAGATCGACCACATAGATATAGTCGCGAATACAAGAACCGTCGGGCGTGTTGTAGTCATCACCGAAGACGCTCAGTTTCTCGCGAATGCCAATAGCTGTCTGAGTCAGGAAGGGAATCAGATTCTGAGGCACGCCATTTGGCATCTCGCCTATGATGGCAGAAGGATGGGAGCCAATGGGATTGAAGTAACGAAGAATGATGCTCTTAATGGGTGAACCACTACGAACGGTGTCCTGGATAATCTCCTCGTTGATCTGCTTTGTATTGCCATAGGGACTCTCGGCCTTCTTGATGGGCGTCTCCTCTGTTGCAGGAAGTTGGTCGGGCTGACCATATACCGTGCAAGAACTGGAGAATATAATACCCTTGACGTTATACTTTGGCATCAGCTCAAGCAGATTAACCAAAGAGAGAATGTTATTGCGATAGTACATAAGAGGCTTCTCTACACTCTCACCTACTGCCTTGCTTGCGGCGAAGTGAATAATGCCACTGATAGCAGGGTACTTCTTAAAGACGGCTTCTGTAGCATCAAAATCGCGCAAATCGACTTGCTCGAAAGCAGGGCGCTTGCCCGTTATCTTCTCAATGCCATCAATTACATTGGCCTGACTATTACTGAGGTTATCTACGATGACCACCTCATAGCCTGCATTCTGCAGTTCCACGGTCGTGTGGCTGCCGATGAATCCTGTTCCACCAGTAACCAGAATTGTCTCTTTCATATCTTTATCTCTTGTTAATCATTATAAATCTGTCTATACAATCAAAGGCCGAATAAACGGCTAAGGCCGTTATCTACGCCACTGAAACCCATGAAGGCCATAGCCAGCAAGCCAGCTGTGATGAGGGCAATGCTCATGCCTCGGACCCCCTTGGGAATATTCATCATCTCCAACTGCTCACGAACGCCGGCAAAGATGATCAGTGCCAAAGCAAAGCCCAGAGCTGTGCTGAAAGCAAAGACCACGCCAGTGAGAAGGCTTGGCTCTAGTCCCTGAGTGGCATAGGTTCCGTTGGCAACCAGGATGGCCACACCAAGGATGCAACAATTGGTGGTGATGAGGGGAAGGAATACGCCAAGTGCCTGATAGAGTGCAGGAGAAACTTTCTTCAGGACAATTTCCACCATCTGCACCAAAGCGGCAATAACCAGGATGAATGCAATTGTCTGAAGGTATTCGAGTCCGAATGCTTCGAGCACGAGTTTCTGAATGCCATAGGTTACGATTGTGGCTATAGTAAGCACAAAGGCTACAGCCATGCCCATACCAGAAGCTGTCTCTATTTTCTTGCTCACACCAAGGAAAGGACAGATGCCCAGGAACTGGGACAGAACGATATTATTTACGAATATCGCTGTTATTATAATCAATATGTAAGCCATATCACTTGAATCTGTTAGTTTTGAATCATATTCTTAAATCTATCTTTCATCATTGCTCTGTGGTTAAACACCTCTCAGCCGGTTTACAATAGCAATCAGATAGCCAAGAGCAATGAAGGCACCTGGAGCAAGGACAAAAGCCAGAGCACCATATTCCTCGGGGAAGACACGCAGTGAGAAAACGCAACCTGTGCCCAGGAATTCGCGCATAGCACCCAGCAAGGTCAGAGCCATCGTAAAGCCCAATCCCATGCCCAAACCGTCGAAGATACTGCTAACAGGACCGTTCTTGGCAGCAAATGCCTCGGCACGACCCAGTATGATGCAGTTCACCACGATAAGCGGGATGAAGAGTCCCAAGCTGGCATAGACATCGGGAGCATAGGCCTGAAGGCACATCTGAAGGATGGTAACCAACGAAGCGATCACGACGATAAAGCACGGGATGCGAACCATATCGGGGATAAAGTTCTTGATAAGTGAGATGATGAGATTACTGAACACCAGCACAGCCATTGTGGCCAGACCCATAGACATACCGTTAAGGGCACTGCTGGTGGTTCCCAATGTGGGGCACATACCTAGGAGAAGTACAAATGTAGGATTCTCCTTGATGATGCCGTTCATTAATACCTTAAAATTATTCATTGTTGGCCTCCTTTCCATCATGATGCTGAGGGCTTGCGCCGCTCTGGGCATCCTCGTTATTGTTACTAATCACCGAATAGGCCAGATTAACGGCTCTCAAAAAGGCCCGGCTGGTAATGGTGCTGGCCGTAATGGCATCTATTTCGCCACCATCCTTACTTACCTCGAGCTTATTTTGAGCCGGGTTCTTGCCGATTATATCACCCTTTTCTCCTTTCTGAAACCAGAATGATGCCTTGGCTCCAAGGCCCGGTGTCTCGCTACTCTCCAAAACCTGATAGCCCTGGATGGATCCTTTGTCATCGAAACCGACGAGCACAGTTAACGTCCCGCCGAATCCGTTGGCATCCTGTGCTTTCACGGCAACACCCTTATCCGTACGGTAAATTACCGTCTCCGTCTTGCCGTCGGAGTTAGGAATCACATTGGGCTCTTCCACCTTGACCTGATCGGCATTCAGCACAGCCTTGATACCGTCGGCAAGCTGCTGAGCCTTAATCTGCTCAATCGGTCCTTTAGTCATTTCATTCACATAGCCCAGTGCTGCTCCAGCCAGAACGGCTATCAGGGTCAGCACACCAACCATGTTATACCATGTAGATTTCAGCTTCTTCATTTCTTTACCTCCCCAAATCTTTTAGGTTTACAATATGTGTTAATCAGAGGCGTAAACACATTCATAATCAGAATGGCAAAGCTCATGCCCTCGGGATAAGCACCCCAGTTTCGGATAATGACGGTGAGCAAGCCTATGCTTACACCATAAATGAGCTGCCCCTTGTGCGACATCGGGCTGGTTACATAGTCCGTAGCCATGAAGCAAGCACCAAGCATCAGACCACCCGACAGAATCACCTGAACCGGATTGGCATAGACCGGATTGGTAAGGTGGAGTACGCCAGCAAATACAAATACCGTAAGAATAATGCTTACAGGAATGTGCCAGGTGATAATCTTTTTATAGAGCATATAGAGGCAACCCAGCAGAAGACAGATTGCACTGGCTTCGCCCATCGAACCTCCTGTCTGACCGATCAGCATGTGAAAACTGTCGGGGAGTTCGTTCAGCAGACTGGCATCACCGGTGGAAATGGCATTCTGCATGATGCTAAGGGGGGTAGCTGCTGTCTGCACATCGACGTAGCTTCCCAGCTGACCAGATACGGGCCAAGTCGTCATCTGAACAGGGAAAGAGATAAGCAGGAACACACGACCCAGCAATGCGGGATTGAAGGGATTCTGTCCCAAACCTCCATAAGTCATCTTGCCCACGCCTATTGCAAAAAGAGCACCGATGACAATAATCCAAATAGGCAGATTGCTCGGTACATTAAATGCCAGAAGCAAGCCGGTCAGTATGGCACTGCCATCAGTTATCGTCAGTTCGTCGCGCTTCAAAATAAACTTTGTGATAGCCCATTCAAAGAAAATACATGAAATCACCGAAGCGGCCGTTACGATGGCAGCGCCCAATCCGAAGAAGCAGAGCGAAACTATCAGAGCCGGCATCAAGGCAAGGCAAACACCATACATATTTTTCTGTACAGAGTCGCCGCCATGAACATGAGGTGAAAGTGAAATTGTTAATTTACTCATAGTGATGTAATTTCAACTATTATAATGATTTATGACATTCTCTTCTGCCTGCTCTATTTGGCAGCTCGAGATTTAATAATACCCATAACTGTACTCTTTCCAACGCGTATCATATCCAGAAGAGGACGGTTGCTTGGGCAGGTGAACTGGCAACTGCCACATTCAATGCAACTTGTGATATCCTCTGCCTCAGCTTTGTCCCACATCTGTTTCTCGCTAACCTTTGAGAGCAGGTAGGGCTCAAGTCCCATAGGACAGGCACTGACACACTTTGCACAGCGGATACAGGGCTGAGGAGCAGTACGGCGCGCTTCTTCTTCAGTCATCAGCAGCAGGCCGCTGGAGCCCTTGGTCATGGGAACTTCAAGGCTAATAAGCGCCTTGCCCATCATCGGGCCGCCACCAATAATCTTTCCCGTATCCTCGGGCAAGCCGCCGCATTCGTCAATGAGCTGCTGGAAAGGTGTGCCCAGCCGAGCCAGAAGGTTGGAGGGCTGCTTCACGCTCTTTCCTGTAACTGTAATAATACGGTCTATGAGGGGCTTATTCTTCATTACCGCCTCGTAGATGGCAAAGGCAGTTCCTACGTTCTGAACTACTGCGCCTACGTTGATGGGAATAGCTGGAGGAGCAGGTACCTGACGGCCTATGACGGCATCAATGAGCTGCTTCTCGCCACCCTGTGGGTATTTCACTTTCAGGGGAACAACCTCTATTCCTTCATGACCAGCTGCTTTCTCCGTCATCAGTCGAATCGCATCGGGCTTGTTGTTCTCAATGCCGATATATCCGCGCTTCACATCGACGGCCTTCATGATGAGCTCAACACCCACAAGTATCTCGTCAGCATGTTCCAACATAAGCCGATGGTCCGCTGTGAGATAGGGCTCACACTCTACGGCATTGATAATCACGCACTCGGCTTTGCAGCCAGGAGGCGGAGTGAGTTTGACGTGGCAGGGGAAAGTGGCACCGCCAAGGCCGACTATGCCGGCGTTCTTTATCTTTTCTACGATAGTTTTTGCATCCAGGTCGGGACGGTCACTCAGGCGAACCAGCGTCTCCGAACGGTCTATGCTGTCTTCCCACTCGTCACCCTCTACGTCAACATAAATGGCAGGACGCCGCGTTCCGCTGGCATCCAGAGCCACATCGACCTTACTGACCTTCCCGCTGACAGAGCTGTAAACGGGTGCACTGACGAATCCGCCGGCTTCGGCCAGAAGCGTACCGACCTTTACCTCGTCGCCCTTTTTCACAACAGGTTTGGCCGGAGCGCCGATATGCTGAAACATGCTGAACACAGCCTGCTTTGGCAGTTGAGCCTTACGGATAGGGCTGGCAGCAGACAGTTTGTTCTCGGCGGGATGTACACCGCCTATTCTAAATGTTTTCATATTGATTCTCTGTTTACTGCGTTACATTATTAATTACCGGACTTTCCTGAACGGGAGCATCGGCTGCCTTTGGCCCGGCTTCGTTCTTAACGGGTGCCTCTGCTGCGGGTTTCTCGGCAACTGGTTTGGCCGGAGCATCAGAAACAACCTTTTTGGGCGGGAAGTTAAAGCCGTGAATGGCGTGCTTTGGACAGGCCTCTTCGCACTTACGGCACATCTTGCATTTCTCGGCGTCGATATAAGCCAGATTGTTGACCAGGGTGATAGCCTCGAACTTTTCGCAGGTCTTCACGCACTTTGCGCATCCGATGCAGGAAGCCTTACAAACCTTGTTAGCCACTGCACCTTTGTCCTTGTTGTTGCAGAGTACAACGACCCGGCGACCCTTCGGACCTTTCAGGCGGATTTCGATAATGCCTCGCGGACAGGCCTTGGAGCAAGCGCCACAAGCCGTACACTTGTCTTCATCCACCTCGGGCAGCCCTGTTTCTGGATTCATGTGGATGGCATCGAACTGACAGGCCTTCACACAGTCGCCACATCCCAGGCAGCCATAGGCGCAACCCGTCTCGCCCATGCCAGTCATGTTCTGTACGCGGCAACTCTGGGCACCGTCGAAGCTTACCAGCCGGGGCCGGTTCTCGCAAGTGCCATTACAACGAACTACTGCGACTTTTGGAGCCGAGGAAGCAGCAGCCATGCCCAGGATACCGGCCACCTGTTCCATCACAGGCTGACCGCCAACCGGACAACTCTTGCCTTCCAGGCTACCAGCATCAGCAGCCTTCACACACGCAGCGGCAAAGCCCGAGCATCCGGGAAAGCCGCAACCGCCGCAATTGGCCTGGGGAAGCACTTCGGCAACCTGGGCAATGCGGGGATCTTCGTGCACAGCAAACTTATGGGAAGCCAGAAACAGCACCAGTGCTGACACCAGGCCGATTGCTCCCAAGACGATTACTGCAATCAAGATTAAATTCATACGTTTGTTATGTTTGTGATTTTAAATGATAAGATTTGCGATAATTTATCCCTGAGAAGGTACAGGGCAAAGAAATAGGCAACCAACACCGACAAAGAGGACAGAGCAGCAACTGCTTCGCTTCCAGTCAGCTTTACGAACGAGAATAATGATACCAGCAGCAGAATCAAAGGCAGGGTATAAGCCCACCAGACAGCCTTAAGCCCCTGAGAGGTGGTGCCTTCTATCTGGACTGTCTGCCCCACTGCGACTTCCTGCGATGAAGTAAGGGGTACGTCTATGATCTTCTCCTTGCTTTCACTGCTCCGGCACAACTTGGCAGCCTGGCAACTGCTACAGGCCGATGCCTGCAAGATGCGAACGTATGCCTTGCCGTTTTCTACGCGTTCAACGGTGCCTGAATGTATTATTGTTTGACCCATTTATTATAATGTGCCTGCAAAGGTAGTCAAAAATCTGCATAACGCATAATTTTTCAAAGATGTTTTAAGCAATCATGAACATTTTTAATCTGCCAAGTGAAAAAAATGACCCTTTCCGACATACAATCCGACAAAAAAGTGTACATTTGCAAAACAAATAACGAAAGAGCTATTTATGAAAGTATTCCCGAATTGCAAGATCAACATCGGACTGAACATTGTTGAGCGCAGGTCAGACGGTTACCACAACCTTCAGACGGTCTTCTACCCTATCCCTCTACATGATGAAATATCTATACAGTTATCTGAAACTGATGTGCTTTCTATAGAGGGCCTTTGCATTGAAGGAGCGCCAGAAGACAACCTGGTCATGAAAGTACTGGCCATTTTGCGGGAACAAGGGTTTTCCATCCCTCCAGTCAACGTTACCTTGCACAAGAAAATACCCAGTGGCGCAGGACTTGGCGGCGGCAGCAGCGATGCAGCATTTATGATGAAAGCATTGAATGAGATGTTTTCGCTCGAACTGACTGACGAAGAAATGGAGGCGCTGCTTGCCCCCCTGGGAGCTGATTGTCCCTTCTTCGTCAAAAATCAGCCCGTTTATGCCGAGGGGATTGGAAATATATTTACACCAATCTGCCTTGACCTCAAAGGTTGGTACTTGATACTTGTAAAGCCCGATGACTTCGTTTCCACCCGCGAGGCCTATTCTATGGTCCGTCCTCATTATCCGGAATTTAAGATTCAGCAATATATTTCCTTGCCCGTAGAGGAATGGAAGGGGCATATAGTCAACGATTTTGAAGAAAGTGTCTTCCCTGTTCATCCGCGCATTCAGTCAATACGCGATGAACTCTACCGCCAGGGCGCTACTTATGCCGCAATGAGTGGAAGCGGCAGTTCTGTTTACGGTCTGTTCAGGCAACTGCCTCCTGCTGATTATCGTAAGATTTTTTACGACGACTTTTACTATCAGTGTCAATTATAACAGGCCTCTATCCTTTACTATCAGCGTCAATTATAGACGTCCTCTATCCTTTACTATCAGCGCCAATTATAGACGGTCCTTATCCTCTTACTGAACTTTCGGAAGGAAGAAGCCTTTGCGTAGAAACGACCGGAGCCAAATGAAAAAATCACGCTCTGGGCTTCAAAAAGTTTTTGCCCGGCTGAGGATTTTTTGTTGCTGGGCTAGCAACATAAGTTGCTGGACTGGCAACATAAGTTGTTGGGCGAGCAACATACGTTGCTGGGCTGGCAACATAAAATACAAAGGGGAGTAAGGAAAAACAAAAGGGGATTGAGACAAAAACCAGAGAGGGAGGAAGGGAAAAAGTCATTAACTGTACATTCGGAAATCAAGCCCCCTCCTGAGCAGAAACTTGAATCCTTATTAGGGTCAGTGCTTGGGCTTCAGGATCTTCAGGAGGTCTTGGTTTATTGATTTTATACGGTTGCGCCCTTCTCTGATGTCGCGCATAAAATTAGCATTCATCTTGTTATACAAATCTCCAAAGGTTTGCATCATTGCCGACTGGAAGGGTTGCTCCTTGGTGTTAACCACCATTCTGATATCGTGTGGCACCAGTTTAACGTCAATATCCGTTCCCTCCATCTGGGGATCACCATCATAATGAATGACACCAGGGCTGGAGCGATGAATCTTAAGATGGGCACATCTGAAGGACTTTATATGGCTGTTCTGTGTGATGGTCTTGTTAAAAAGCTGAATGGCAATCTGTGGAGCTTCCAAAACATTAAACGGCTCCATGATAGTAACATCCATCAATCCGTCGCTCATGCTGGCATGGGGGGCAATATAGACATTGTTCCCATACTGACTGGCATTAGCGCATGCTATTAGAAAAGCCTTGTATGTCTGCTTTTCTCCGTCAATCTCAATTTCGTAGGTATCAGGTTTGTAGTTAATCCCTTCTCTTAGCGTATTCTCAATATAGGTCAGGAGTCCACGCTTCTCGCTCTGGGCAAACTTGCTGCTGACGAAAGCATCAAATCCTACGCCACAAGTGCAAAAGAAAGGCGTATCGTTGATACAACCATAATCCAAGGACTCAACATGACACTCAGCCAGCACCTGCAAAGCGCCTTCAGGGTACATCGGGATGTAAAGATGGCGAGCAAGTCCGTTTCCACTTCCGCAGGGTATTATTCCTAATGCTGTCTGAGTATGAATGAGGCTGCGGGCTACCTCATTTACCGTTCCGTCACCTCCGACAGCCACCACAACGTCAACTCCCTTGGAAATAGCTTCTTCCGAATACTCAGCAGCATGTCCGCGATGATTGGTAAACTTTATTTCGTAAGTAAACCGTTCCTCGGACAAATATTCGGGAATCAGATCCAAGATGCGCTTCTTGTCTGTTGTTCCCGAAATCGGATTCACTATAAACCAGATGAGCGTTTTATTTGTCATAATTCAAGTGCAAAAGTACACATTTTTGGTCAGATTAAATGTACAAAATGGAAGAAAGTATTTAAAAGAACAAGTTTTTTTACTCATTTTTGCTTATATTGAATTATTTTCACTACCTTTGCAGCGTTTTTCAAATACAAGCATTGTATCGACCTTAATATATATGGGATTATTACAGGAAAAATGTGCCAAATATACTTTGCCCCAAGAATTTATGAGACAAGGTATCTATCCCTATTTTCGTGAAATAGAGGGCAAGCAAGGCACAGAAGTCATAATGGAGGGCCAAAGAGTTTTGATGTTTGGCTCGAACGCTTATACGGGACTAACTGGTGACGAGCGCGTCATTAATGCCGGCATAGAGGCCATGAAGAAGTATGGTAGCGGATGCGCCGGAAGCCGTTTTCTGAACGGAACGCTTGATATTCATGTCCAGTTAGAAAAGGAATTGGCAGAATTCGTCGGAAAGGACGAAGCCCTTTGCTTTGCCACCGGATTTACGGTTAATAGCGGTGTCATAAGTCAAATCGTTGACCGAAACGATTATGTTATCTGCGACGACAGAGATCATGCCAGTATCGTTGACGGCAGACGACTGAGTTTCGCAACCCAGCTGAAGTATCGTCACAACGATATGGAAGACTTGGAGAAGCAGTTGCAGAAGTGCGAACCGGACCGTATAAAGCTTATTGTCGTGGATGGCGTCTTCAGTATGGAGGGCGATCTCTGCAAACTTCCGGAGATTATCGAACTCAAGAAGAAGTACAATGCTACAGTCATGGTTGACGAGGCTCATGGTCTTGGAGTCTTTGGTCGTCAGGGACGAGGCGTTTGCGATCATTTCGGACTGTCGAAAGACGTTGATCTGATTATGGGTACTTTCAGCAAGAGTCTGGCAAGTATTGGCGGTTTTATCGCTGCAGACAGCAGTATCATCAACTGGTTGCGCCATACGGTTCGCACCTATATCTTTAGCGCTAGTTCCACTCCTGCTGCTACGGCTTGTGCTCGGGAAGCTCTGCATATCATCAAGAGCGAGCCACAAAGACTGGCTGCACTTTGGGATGTCACAAACTATGCCTTAAAGCGCTTCCGTGAAGAGGGATTTGAGATCGGCGATACAGAAAGCCCCATTATTCCCCTTTATGTTCGCGATACGGAGAAGACCTTCAAGGCTGTTGCTTATGCATTCCGCGAGGGTGTATTCATAAATCCCGTTATTCCTCCCGCTTGTGCGCCGCAAGACACACTCGTCAGGTATGCCTTGATGGCAACCCACACTCACGAACAGGTAGATGAGTCGGTTGAGAAGCTGAAGAAGGTATTCCAGGAGCTGGAAATCTTAAAATAAGAATATTAGGGTTTAACATTCATTTCTCTGGAGGGACATAGAAGGAAACTTTTATGTCCCTCTATTTTGCGATAGAGATTATTGTCTTCAAGCCCTTTATCTTCTGTCCTTTAACGCGTTCCAGAACTTTGTTTGCCAAACGCCTTTCCACCGAAGCATAAGACCAGTTGGGGTGGACTTCGATGCGACCTATCTCCGATTGGGACAATCCGCCTACTTTTGAGAGGAAACCTACAACATCAATTTTGTTTACTTTGTCTTTCTTTCCCTTGCCGATATAAAGGGTTACCCATTTCGGATGAGAGGGCGCCGGGATTTCTGCCGGCATCGCAAACGTCTTTGGTTCATCTGCCAGGTAATCGGGAATCTGTTCGGTAGGACCAAGAATCAGATAGGCACAACCCTCTGCATCCCAACGGGCTGTTCTGCCATTTCGATGGATGTAGGATTCTTCATTCAAAGGAAGATGATAATGTATGATATTATCGACCCGCGGAATGTCCAGCCCTCTTGATGCAAGGTCTGTGCTGACAAAAACGTTGCAGGATCCATTACTGAAGCGGAACAAAGCACGCTCTCTGTCGCGTTGTTCCATTCCCCCATGAAAAACATCAACATTTACGCCATTCTTTTTCAGGTAGTCCCCTACCCTTTCTACACTTTCCCTGTAGTTGACGAAAACGAGGCTGCTCTGCTGACCCAGGACGCATACAAGGTTCAAGAGCGTCTGCAGCTTGTCCTTTTCGGGTGAATGAACAATGCTTACCGCTATGCGCTCCGGAACTTGCTCGCTTTTG
>JAILKU010000127.1 GCA_024693505.1 Bacteroidaceae bacterium
CCATACATCAGCGGGAACGTGGGCAGCGGAACGGTGCAGGAAATGGCGCAGTGGGTGGAGTACATGACCGGCACCACCGACACCCCGATGGGCAAGCTGCGCGCACAGAACGGACGCGAGAAGCCCTGGCATGTGAAGTACTTCGGCATAGGCAACGAGGCCTGGGGATGCGGAGGCAACATGACGGCCGACTACTACAGCGACGAGTTCCGCCGGTACAATACCTACCTGCGCGACCAGCCCGGCAACCGCCTGTACCGCATAGCCAGCGGAGCCAGCGACTACGACTATAAATGGACACGGACATGCATGCAGAAGATCGGACGCAAGATGGACGCCATCAGCGTACACTACTACACCGTAAAGGAGTGGAACAACAAGGGAAAGGCTACTGCCTTCACGCCCGAGGAGTACTACCTGACCCTGGAGAAATGCCTCGACGTGGATAATGTCGTGCGCCGCCACTGCCAGATCATGGACGAGACAGACCCCGAGAAGCGCATCGCCCTGATGGTCGATGAATGGGGTACCTGGTGGGACGAGGAAGAGGGCACCGTCAAGGGCCACCTCTACCAGCAGAACAGCATGCGCGACGCTATGGTGGCAGCCCTGATGCTGAACGTCTTCCACAAGTACACCGACCGCGTCAAGATGGCCAACATAGCCCAGGTGGTGAACGTGCTGCAGGCCATGATACTGACCGACCAGAAGGACAAGGGCCACATGGTGCTGACACCCACCTACCACGTCTTCCAGATGTATCAGGGCTTCCAGGAGGCCACCCACCTGCCCCTCGACATCCGGTGCGACTCGCTGACCACCACCGAGGGCAAGAAGGTGCCCGCCCTGTCGGCATCGGCTGCAAGGCAGAAGGACGGTTCGCTCATCCTCTCACTGGCCAATACCCGCCTGGACAAGGCGCAGACCATCACCGTCAACCTCTCCGGCACGGAGGCCAAGACTGCCGAGGGAAGCATCCTGACCAGCAAGAACGTAGCCGACTACAACGACTTCGAACACCCCGAAGTGGTGAAGCCTCAGCCCTACAAGGACGCCAAGATCAAGAAGAACCAGCTCACGGTGAAACTGCCTGCAAAGAGCATCGTCGTCCTTAGCCTGAAGTAAACAACGCCCTCGGTGCAATAAGGGGAGAGCCCTGAGCAGACAGCTGCCTCGGGGAAACCACCACTCCGAAATAGGATTTCCCCCAACTCAGAAAAGGATATTTCCCTTTCCGGCTAACAAAAAAAACATCTATCTTTGCACCGACAAAACAATAAATACGAACCGCTAAATACCGAAAAGTTATGAAAAGAACACTCTTCATTTGCATGATGATGGCGATAGCCATCTCGGCAGCAGCAATGAGCCGTAGCAAGGTACGCACCCACGCTCGTTTCCTGACCGACCGTATGGCCTACGAGCTGGATCTCACTCCCATGCAGTATGACGACTGCTACGAAGTGAACTACGACTTCATCTACCACGTAGCACCCTATATGGACGATGTAGTCTATGGCTACCGCGATGCCATCGAGCACTACTATACCTATCTGGATTTCCGCAACGACGACCTGCGCTATATCCTCTCGGCCTTCCAGTATGCCCGCTTCATGGCCTCGGAATACTTCTACAGCCCCATCTACAGCACGGGACGCGAATGGGCATTCCGCATCTACACAATCTATAGCAACCGCTCGTTCTTCTACTTCGACGCGCCAAGCATCTTCAAGACCTACCGCGGCGGGCACTCACGCCTGCACTTCGGCACGGGCTTCTACAACGACCGCTACGCGAAGATTCCCCACCACAACGGCAGTGTGCGCATCCAGGGTAACCAGAACTACGACGGACGCCGCAAGGCCGACTTCGGTACCAACCTGAAGCCGCGCACCGGTACCACCTACAACAACTACAGCAACCCCAACAGCCCCAACCGCACCACCGACCGGCGCTATCAGGACAATAGCGGGAACCACAACTCGCCCGCCATCAACCAGCGGACACGTCAGACGGGAACGACCAGCACTCAGCCCGCCCAGACGAATACGCGGACCTCTACGCCAACAGGCAGTCGCGGCGCACGAACCAGTAACCCGACTTCAAGCACCACCCGCAGCCAGCGCTCGGCCTCGACATCGGGCACAAGTTCCTCCAGCAGCTCAACCCGAGGCAGCGGAACCGTGCGCAGCGGACGGCGATAGAATTTGCATTTTTGCATTTTTGCATTTTGATTTTTGGACTTTGAACTCTTGAACCTATGAAGAATCCTATTCTTGCCATATTGGCCCTGTGCATGTCGCTCAGCGTAACGGCACAGAAACAGACGGTCAGCGGCACGGTGAAGGACGCCCAGGGCAATCCCATCGCAGGCGTATCAGTAAGGGAGCTCGACCATAACCGACGCGTCGTGAAGCAAACCAAGTCCGATGCCAACGGACTCTTTTCCTTCCCCGTCAAGGACACGCGCCACTACATCCAGTTCTCCGCTGACGGCTACCGGAGGCTGACGCACAAGATGATGGGCTACACCCTCATCAACGCCACCCTCGACCCCCGCACCGTAATGCCCTTGAACAAGAAAGGCAAGATACTGATGCGCACCGACAAACTCGTCTGTGGGCACCAGGGCGAAGAAGAAGTTCCCCTGACCGTATGGATGGAGCAGTTCAGCGACACCCTGTACGCCTTCATCATTCCCGTTGAAGTGGAGAGCGAGGTGGACGAATATCCGGCAGGACGGACCCTGACCATCCTGGACAGCAGCGGAAAGCAGATGATGCAGCTGGAGAACGTGGTAGACGCCTACCCCAGCTCGCCCCGCTCGGACGAAGGCATCGTCATGACGCAGACCTATGCCGGAGTAGATAACATACCCGGCCAGTCAACCGTAAAGCGCCGCTACTTCGTTCAGCCCCACTTCGCCATCTCGTCCAGCCAGCTCAGGAGGCTCATGGCACAGCACCAGAGCATAGCCCGTATCTTGGTGGACACCTATCGCGCCGACAATTTCTGGAACTATTATCTCAGCTCCCAGGCCGACCAGGTTGACCTGAGCATGATACGGTAAATTTTCCGGCAACCACAAAAAGAAGAGGATGTACCCTGCATTCAAGGTACATCCTCTTTTTCTGCTATCAGTCAGGACTTATCCGAATCTTACTTGCCGAACAGTTCATCGAGTTTGTCGTAGAAGTCGGGCGACTCGCCTACGATGGTCTTCACGATCTTACCCTCGCCGTCCAGGATAATCTTGGTGGGGAAGCCCTGAATGCCAAACTGGCTCAGCAACTCGCTGTCCTGGGGATTATAGACGTGAAGCCAAGGCATAGCGTGCTCCTTGACGGCTGCCTTCCATGCCTCTTCCGTATCGCTGCAGTCAATGCCCAGAATCTCGAACTTACCGGCATACTTCTGGTAGTACTCCTTCATCTTGGGCACGCCGCGGATGCACCAGACGCACCAGGAGCCCCAGAAGTCGAGCACCACATATTTGCCGCGCAGGCTGCTGAGCGACAGGTCTTTGCCGTTGATGTCCTTCAAGGTGAAGTCGGGCACTTCGCGTCCCTCGGCTTGCAGGGCAGCGGCCTCGCGGTCGGCCTCAATCTGAGCCCGGATATCCTTGAGACTGCTGTCGAGGAAATTCTTCATCGGACCGTTCTTCACTTTATCTGAGAGCATACCGAGAGCATTTTCCAGGCTGTCGGGAGCCAGGGAACCGATAACGGGCAAGAGTTCTACGGCTGCAGCATTGTCGGGATTCTCAGCCAGGAAATTCATCACCTTTTCGACGATATTCTCCTGAGTAGCACCCTCCATAGCAGCATTCAGCTTCTGCATGTCGGTATAGAACTGAGAGCCGCCGAGCGTATAATCGCCCTTGGCATCGCCCGAGAGAACGGCTTTCTCGCCAGGCACAGCGGGCAGCTGGATGCGTACGCCTTCGGAAGAATAAATGTAGATGTGGGAAACGGAGTCGGCAGGCATAGTGAAAGCGAACTTTCCTGCGCTGGTGAGAACCGTGTCGATGTGGTCTCCCTCCTGAATGATGAGGAGGGTGTCGGGCAGGTTCTGCATGTCGCCACTGATTTCGAACTGTTTTCCGCCTTGACAGGCAGAGAGGGCCACAAGGGCCACGCCCAGGGCACTAAAGCCGCGGACGATACGTTTTGTTTGGATTTTCATTGTTACAATATTAAAAAGGTTTAAAAGTTCAAGAGTTTAAAGTTTAAAGTTCAAAGTTCAAGGTTCAAAAGTTGAGCTACGATCTTCGTCTGTCACGACTCGGCCATTCGTAAGCAAGCTTCCGATGGCTCTCGCTGCTCCAGGAGTTCAAAGGTCTTATCTGCGTTCACAATAGACGCCGAGCTCGGCTATCGAGGCTGGGTCTTTGCTCTCCAGAACGGTAAGCCGGACCTGACTGCCCCAAACTGTGGGGAAGCGGTGAATCTTCACCCGCTCAGGACAAGGCGAAGCGCCCTCGAAGAGGGGTTTCCAGCCCTCGCTGCTGAGGTACTCCAGACGATAGCGCTGCAAGCGGTTATCGTTGCGGTCGGTAATGACCACCATATTGAAAGCCTTCTCGCGTTCCAAGGTAACACTCCACCAGGGTTCCTTCACCTCGCGGTTCGAGTTCCAGCAGCTATTGAAGTCGTCATCGTTGGCAAAGTCGAAGATGGCATAGTCGTCGCTCCAGGTACCTTCTGACGGACGGTTCTTGGCCAGGTTGGAGCTGATGATGGGTGCAGGCGCCTCGGGCACGTTGGCCACATGACCCCGCTTTGTCCATATCTGGCCGATCTTCTTCAGGGCCTCCAGGGCGTTGTCGTCCATAAGCCCGTCGCGATTGGGTGCTACGTTCAGGATAAAGGTGCAGTAGGCCTCGCCATAGGGCTCCACATTCTTCCGAACCATTTCCTCGGGGTCCTTCAGTTTATCCTTCGGGAACGAGGTCTTCCAGAACCAACTGCTCTGCAGAGGCAGACAGGCCAGGGCGGGCAGTCTGTTCTGCTGCGTGCTGATACGCTGTCCGGCACCCTGCTCATAGGACTTGATGTCGGTGTAGAAGAGAGCTTCGCGAGGGTACTTGGCAGCATTCAGGTCCATCACCAGGCACTCGGGCTGCAGGGCCTTGATGTGGCGATAGATATCCTCGAAGGGCACCTCGTCATAGGAGATACGGCTCCAGGGAGCATCCCATCCGTCGATGATGATGGCGCCGATACGGCCGTAGTTGGTAAGCAGCTCCGTCAGCTGGTCCTTTATCATCTGTATGTGCTGGGGACGAATCAGATGGGGACGCAGACGGTGATGGGTGTCCAGTATGGAGTAGTACAGATAGACCTCAAGGCCCTCGGCGCGGAAGGCATCGGCATATTCGCGCACCACATCACGCTTCAGGGGACTGTTCATCACATTGTAGTCGGTAGTCTTCGTCGGCCAGATACAGAAACCGCTGTGGTGCTTGGAGGTGAGACAACCATACGACATGCCGGCCGACTTGGCAGCACGCGCCCACTGACGGCAATCCAGCCGGGTTGGATTGAAACGCTCGGCGGGTGTATCGGGGTCGGGCCAGTCCTGGTCACAGAACGTTGGCATGTTGAAGTGGATAAACATTCCAAAACGGCGGTCGATGAACTCCTGCTGCAACTGGTGGAGCGTCTTCTGCCCAGCTGCCGTAATGGCCATCATAGCAAACAAGCTCAATAATATTTTTCTCATTGTGAATTATGAATTAGAGATCAGGGATTATCTCATTTGTGGACTTAATTTTGAATTTCGAATTTAGGAATTTTGAATTACGAATTAGAGTTCCCCGGCTTCGGCCTTGACCTCGTCAATATACTTATTCCAGAGGTACTCCACCTCATACTGGGGACCCAGTACATGTTTTATGCCGCGCTCAACCGTCCAGCCCTGAATCTCGCCTATGCTACGCTCGAACTTGCGGATAAAATCTCCGTCGAAATTCCTGAGCCACATGATGAAGCACGCCGATACGCGGTAGGGCGTCAACCAGCGCTTCTCACTCTGCGCACCCTGCAGGCCGGCCTGGATTCGTTCGCGATCGCCAAAGCCCTTGGCTGTGAAACGAACGGCATCGGCCATACCTTCGACGGCAATGGAATAGTCGTCATTGTTGCGACGGCTATACTGCGGATATTTCTGGTAAGCATGGCACAACTCATGCAGGAAGATGCCCCACTGCTCATTCTCCAGTGCATCCCATCCCAAACGCTTGTAGTAGTTCTCCAGGTAGGGGATATTCAGTTTCATGAGCACGTTATTGTTTCCCCGATGAGCCAGATAGGCCGGTATGCTGCCGTCGAAGCCGTCCTTCTCCTTGGTCATGGCACCAATGCGGTTGATGAGCTCATTCACGATAAAGACCGAATCCTCGGGAGTGAAAAGAACGTTGATGACACGCAGAATGACGCGATTGTAGAAGTCGCTGTAGTCCTCGCGGACAAGCCGGTTCGTATCGGGTGCTACGTGCTCGATTTCGGGCACCCAGCTATCGGCCTCACCCCTACCCTTCAGGATGCGGGCATAGCGTCGGACGGCTTCGGTGTTGAGCGTCGAGTCGTCTGCCTCCACAGTAATTTTCTTTGGCAGCTGAAAGCCTGCCCACTTTTCCATAAGAGAGATATCGCGGGCTGTCATACTGACAGACGGAGAGAACAAGGTATCGGCACACCCCTGTGGCAACCAAGCCAGGCGAACGCTGATATCGTTATTCCGCGTCACTACCGTTGTACGGCGTCCGCGAAGCAGTCGTGTCGCTTCTTCTCCACGAAGCGGCTTGTAAGTAATCTGGGCACCTACATGCTGCACACCTTCGGCAGCAGGCGTTTGATCATGCAGGAGGGTCAGCTCATCCACTTCTCGGTCCAGGAAAGCCTGCGTTACGCGCTCAGTCGGCAACTGCGACTCGAATTGCTCGCCATAGACAGGGAGCTTGCCCTTAGTTACCGTGCTGAGTGCACCGTTGCGACGGGTCAGCACAACGGAAACCGGTTTCTCAGGTAAGTCCTTCACACGGTACTCACCATCATTGTGCAAGGTAAACTCATAGTTTCTCCCTGCCACTTTCAGTTTGTAACTATGTACGCCACTTCCTTTCTGCCGTACCACTACACTATGCCGGCCACTCAGAATGCTCACTTCCTGAGCCTTTATACCCAGAACCCCACATACCGAAACGAAGGCCAATAACCACTTAAATCTGTTCATTCGTCTGTTTATTATCTAAATCTGGGGGACAAAGGTACGAATAAGCGAGAGATTAGCAAAATAAAAAAGATTTTAATTTTGCTTATCCGAGCGAAAGTACGTTAGACCGAAGGTCAAAGGTCAATAAGCGAGAGAAATACCAAATGTATTTGAGTATTGCCGAGCGAAAGTACGTTAGACCGAAGGTCAAAGGTACGAAAAAAGAGTCCCGCCACCACGGCGAGGCTCCTTCCGTTTTCAATGAAAAAGCATTTGGTTGTATGAAAAAAGCTAATTTGTAAAAGTGTGTTATAACGTTTTTCTTCATTCCGAACTACCTGCAAAGCGCGCCAATCAGCGTACCCAGCACTGCACCGCCTACGATACCACCGGCTATACCTGCTGCCACGGGACCGCAGACATGGTGACGGAAGTGACGTACGGGATGAGCAAAGTAGTAGTCGGGAGCATAGTAGCGATCGTACCACAGCCAGCGGCCGGCGCGATAGTAACCCCAACGGCCACGGTCGTAACGGACACGTCCTTCCCATCCGGGAATGTAGCCACCATCGGCGATGTAATAGTAGTCGTTGAAGTATGCCAGAGGGCTACCGAAGTAGTACACAGGATCGAAGTAACGGTCGTACCAGAACCAGCGGTTATCGCGGAAGTAGCCCCAGCGGCCATTGTGGTGGCGAACCCTGCCTTCCCAGCCGGGAACAAAACCTCTGTGATCAACCCTCGGAGCTCCGCCGTGATGACGAGCCATCTCGTGACCGCCAAGACGATTTATCCCATGACCGCCAGGACGGTTCATTTCGTGACCACCGCCAAAATGACGATTCATCTCATGACCGCTAGGACGATTCATCTCATGACCGCCACCAGAATGACGATTCATTTCATGACCGCCACCAGAATGACGATTCATCTCATGACCGCTACTGGGACGATTCATCTCGTGATCACTACCGGGACGGTTCATCTCGTGACCGCCAGAGCGAGTCATACGGAAACCGCCGTTGCTGTTCATAACTATTTCTCTATTTGCTCCCCGGCCGGCAGCAGAGCGTCCGCGGCGACCCTGAGCAAAGCTGTTGTTTACCATGGCCATCATGATGACCATCATCAACATCTGGAGTAAATTCATGCGCTTCATAATCGTATCGTTTTTAAGAGGTGAATACTACGTTTCTTTTTGTTTCTGGTGCAAAGGTACGGACTTTTTTCGGGGTCGAAAAGGTAAATTTCCCTATTCGTGAGTAGGATTTTCCCTCTTCTTGAGCGGATTTTCGCATTTTTTTTGTACTTTTGTACGCTCTATAACGCAGAATGGGGCTTAAAATTGCGGATTTTTTACGCACGTACATAATATTAATATAAAATAAGCATTCAATGAAAAAGATTTTCCTGGCAGCTATTCTCTTGGTTGCTGCCGCCTCTCAGTCCATCCATGCAGAAACTGTAGTTTCAGACCAAATGCGTGCTGTACGCAATGATTTCCAAGACCGCAAGTTCGGCATTTTCCTGCACTGGGGCATCTACTCCATGCTGGGCGACGGCGAATGGGTAATGCACAACAAGAAACTTGACCGCACAGAGTATGCCCACCTGGCAGGCGGATTCTGCCCCAGCTGGTTCAGTGCCCGCGAATGGGTGCTCCTCTTCAAGGAAGCCGGAGCCCAGTACGTCACCTTCACCAGTCGCCACCACGACGGTTTCTCCATGTGGAACTCAGCCGCCAGCGACTACAATATTGTCAAGGCAACACCCTTCGGACGCGATGTCATCAAGGAACTCTCGGCCGCCTGTGCCCAGGAGGGACTGAAACTGCACCTCTACTACTCCCACATGGATTGGCAGCGCCTTGACTACCCAACGGGTTCCTGCCAGAACTGCCCTCACGACCCGGGCACAACGAACTGGGAGACTTACTATGCCTTCATGAACCAGCAGCTCACCGAACTGCTGACGAACTACGGTCCCATTGGCGCCATCTGGTTTGACGGCATGTGGGACCACAAGGAAAAGGAGTTCGACTGGCGACTGAAGGAGCAATATGAACTCATCCACCGCCTACAGCCCAAGTGCATGATTGGCAATAACCATCACGGTGCTCCCATCGAAGGCGAGGACTTCCAGCTCTTCGAGCAGGACCTGCCGGGCCAGAACACAGCAGGCTTCTCGAAAGACCAGGCCGTCAGCAACCAGCTTCCCCTGGAGTCCTGCCAGACGATGAATAACACCTGGGGCTACAGCATTACGGACAAGAACTACAAGAGTTCGGCAGAGGTGATACGCCGCCTGGTGAAGGCCGCCGGCATGAATTCCAACCTGCTGTTGAACATCGGCCCGCGCCCAGACGGTCAATTACCCGACGAAGCTGTGAAGATTCTGCAGGACGTAGGCGCCTTTATGCACAAGTACGGTTCCAGCATCTACGATACGCGCGGCGGTGTGGTGCCTCCGCAGCCCTGGGGTGTTACGACACAGAAGGGTAAGAAGCTCTACATCCACATCCTGAATCACGAGCAGGACGGCAAGATCAGCAACGAAGGCCTGGAGCGCATAGACGGCTCGCTGAGCTTCATGATGCCAAAGGGCAAGTACAGCATCAAGCAGATCACACGAATGGACACCGGTGCTTCCATCACGTTCCGCAATGAGAGCGAAGGCACTCGCGTCTTCCTGCACTCGCGTCCTACTACCGACCAGACGGACCTGGTGCTGGTGGCTCAGTTGAATTAGGCAGGGCACCCACCCTTCTGAAGCTCACAGTAAAGAAATAACTATCATGAAAACAAAGAGTCTGACAAAGAAAGCGGCAACGGTCCTAACCGCCCTGCTCTGCATCTCCCCGCTGCCTGTCCAGGCCGAGAACCGCTGGCAGTTGACCGAAGACGGCGGTATATGCTGGAACGTGGGACAGAACCTGCCCCATGAGGATCATATTGAAATGAGTGGACAGCGCGTCAGTGTAGTGCTGCGCTATGGCGTCGGAGCAGACGGAAGCCTGATTATGAACAAGAGTATGGTTTGGCCCATGCTACGTACCATTCCCAACAACACGCATGCCAGCCTGATGCGCCGCTTCAGTTGGGATGCCGTTCAGCACATCGTTGT
>JAILKU010000128.1 GCA_024693505.1 Bacteroidaceae bacterium
GTCCGAAAAAATGTGTACTTTTGCCCATGGTTATGTTTGTTTATGTTTGGCGACTGCAAAGATAACCAAAAGGGCTGACACCTTTGAGGGGTGACAGCCCTAATTTTTGTCTGATGACTCAATGTTTAGCGGACAGTAATAAATTTCTTTTATTTGACCTTTAGTCATCGTCTTTCGCGACTGACTTATTGTCTTCCTCGAACGCGACTGATACATCGAGCCTGCTTCCGCTCGGGTTAGCTCAAACAAGTTTAACTTTGTTGACTTTGCTTACGCTCGGCATCGCTTAAGCAAGCTTGGCGTGCTCTCACTCAATCGCAAAAGGTGGCTTTCCCCTCGCTTAACCGCAGCCTTCGGGATAGTTCATGCAAGCATGACTCTCCGCTCGCTGCTCCGATTTTTGCATTTTTGCATTTTTGCATTTTGTGTTTTCGGGTTTTGTGGATCTGATTATTCAATATTATCCAAGGGTTATGAGTCTTTCGAGGGCAGGCTTCGGGGAAAGGAAAGGAGGAGTAGGGGAGACGATGCTCCGCTACTCCTCCCGATAATGAGGCTGATTCTCTCTCTTGTCTATTTGAACAGCTTCTGGGCGAACATGCTCAGGTACTGGCGCCAGTTTCGCCAGATGTGGCCGCCCTGGCTCTCGTAGTATTCGTAGGGGTAGCCCTTCTTGTCGAGGAAGCGGCGCAGGCCGGCATTCTGCTCGTAGAGGAAGTCGTCCTTGCCGATGGCTATCCAGTAGTAGCTGGGCTTGGCATCGAAGACGGCCTTGATCTGTGCGCTTGCCTCGGCGCTCTCCTCGAGCTGCTGGTCGATGGGCTTCTGGCTGCGGCGGTCCATGCGTACTGCAGCCGAGAAGAGGCCGATGTAGCCGAACTGGCCGGGGCGCAGCAGGCTGATGGCGAAGGTGTGGAAACCGCCCATGCTAAGACCGCAGATAGCGGTGTTCTGGGCACCCTTCTTGACGCGGTAGTGCGAGTTGACGTAGCTGATGATGTCGCCGAAGGTGTCCTGGTAGGAAGCCTTGGCGGGGCCCTTCTTGGGGATTCCGCTGTTGAGCGGTCCGGCATCGTCGGAGGCATTTCCGTTGGGCATGACGACGATCATGGGCTCGGCCTTGCCAAGGGCAATCAGGTTGTCGATTATCTGACGGGTGCGTCCCAGGGTGGGCCATGCCTCCTCGTCACCGCCTGCGCCGTGGAGGAGGTAGAGGACGGGGAACTTCTGCTTGCCGTCGTAGGCGGCAGGGGTATAGATGGTCATGCAGCGCTGCATACCCAGTCCGGGCGAGTCGTACCATACCTGTGCCATATTGCCGTGGGGTACATTGTGGTTCTGGTAGAGCCATCCCTGGTCGCCCTCTTCCTTGCTGATGATGAAGGTGCTCATGAAGGAACGCACGTCGCGGCTGCGTTCGATGCTGGAGGGATCGAGTGCCTCGACACCATCGACGTAGAAGCGGTAGTTGTAGAGCTCGGGCTGCAGGGCGGGGGTGGTATAGGTCCAGTAGTCGCCCTCGCGCTTCATGTCCTGTGCCAGGTTCTCGATGCAGTCGCCCACGACCTTCACTTTCTGTGCTTCGGGCGCCTTGAGGTTGAGTGTTACGGTGCCGTCGCCGTTGATGCGGGGCGAGGAGTTGTCGCGGCGCTCGAAGATAGCTTCCTGCGCCATTGTGCTGACGCTCATGCTGATGAGGGCAGCCAAGGTGATGATTTTCTGTTTCATAGTTGGAGAGTTTAAATGTTCAAGAGTTTAAAAGTTCAAAAGTTTTATAGTTTAATAGCTTATTTGTGCGCAAAGGTAAGCTTTTTTTTCGAAAGGAGTGCATCTGTGTGTGATTTTTTTCTCTAAAAAGGCCGAAAAAGCCTTGAATGTCTACACCTTATTATATTTTGTGCGGTTAAGGCATTTTTTGTCCTTAATCTTTTGTTGTTTCGGAATATAGTCTTATCTTTGCAGGCAAAAGACGTAAAAATGAAGCGCATTGCATCCATACTGATTGTCACTCTCTGCTGCTGTGTCGCGACCTGGGGAGGCAGCCTTCACCATCTTCGCGTCAACCGCATGACGGAGCCTACGGGCATCCTCCGCAGCGCGCAGTTCAGCTGGATGGTGAGCTCGGATGGTCAGGATGTGCGCCAGGTGGCCTATGCCATACGGGCTGCCGCATCGCCGGAGGCGCTCAAGGCGGGCGGCCGCTCGCTGTTGTGGGACTCGGGGCGCGTGGAGAGCGGCGAGACGCTGCAGGTGCCCTGGCAGGGACGCAAGCTGCCCAGTGCCAGCCGCATCGTGTGGCAGCTGGAGGTCTGGCTCAGCACGGGCGAACACATCGTAAGTCCTGTGCAGACGTTTCAGACGGGGCTGACACCTCGGGACTGGGGCAAGGCGCGATGGATTGGCGTGAACGGCTTCGACAGCATTGTGGTTGACAGCGCCGGGCGCCAGTCGATGCCCGCCCACTACCTGCGCCGCGAGTTTGACGTGCAGAACCCTGTACGCCGCGCCATGCTCTACGTCTCCGGCATCGGACATTCGGCGATGTACATAAACGGACGGCCCGTCACGAACGACATCTTCGGCACGGTTCAGACGAACTGGGACAAGACGGTGTACTACAATACATACGACGTCACGGCCCTGCTGCGCCGCGGACGTAACGCGATGGGCATGGAACTGGGCGCAGGATATGCCCTCGGCCTTCGTCGCGACAGCCCGAGCTTCGGCGGGCCGCGCATGATGGCGCGACTCGTCGTGGAGACGGACAGCGACACGCTCGGCATAGCCTCGGACACGCAATGGAAGGCAACCGACCGCGGCCCCATTCGCAGCAACAACCTGTACGACGGCGAATGCTACGACGCCCGGATGGAGCTGGGCAGCTGGACTATGCCCGGCTACAACGACAGCCGGTGGGCTCAGGCCGACGAGATGCCCGTGCCCGAAGGCAACATAGAGCCGCAGCCCTGTCCCGGCATCAGGACGCAGGCGGAGCTGCATCCCGTCAGCATCAAATCGCTTGGCAAGGGACGGTACATTGCCGATATGGGACAGAACATGGTGGGACAGCTCAAGGTCAGCCTGCAGGGGCGGGCGGGTCAGCCCGTCGTGATGCGCTTTGCCGAGGCGGTAAATGCCGACACCACCCAGCTCTACACCGACAACCTGCGCTCGGCCCTCTGCACCAATACATACATCCCGGCCCGCAACGGCTCCTTCAGCTATCAGCCCTCCACCGTCTATCAGGGCTTCCGCTTCGTAGAGATAACAGGCGCGACTCGTCAGCCCAGACCGCAGGATATCACCGGCTGCGTGCAGTATGACGAGATGGAGGAACGCGGCTCCTTCGAGTGCGACAACGAGCTGCTCAACCGGCTCCACCGCAACGCCCTCTGGGGCATTCGCGGGAACTATCACGGCATGCCCACGGACTGCCCCCAGCGCGACGAGCGACTGGGCTGGACGGGCGACCGACTGACGGGATGCTGGGGAGAGAACATCGTGCTGGACAACGGAGCCCTCTACTACAAATGGCTGCGCGACCTGCAGGATACTCAGGACGACCGGGGCCAACTGGCCGACATCGCGCCGGAATACTGGAAGGGACTGCGGGGCACGAACGTCACCTGGACGGGGGCTGCGGTCTATGTCACCTATATGCTCTACAGGCGATATGGCGACATCTGGGCCGTCCGTACCTACTATCCCATGCTGCAGAACTGGGTGCGCTACATCATGCAGAACGGCATGGAGGAGGGTATCGTGACGAAGGACACTTACGGCGACTGGTGCATGCCGCCCGAGCGGGAGGACCTCATACACAGCGAAGACCCGGCACGCAAGACCGACGGAGCCATACTGAGCACGACAGTCTTCTACGACATCCTGCGCATGATGAGGGAGATGGGCACCCTGCTGGGCAATAATGCCGACGCGCAGTACTTCGCCCGCATAGCTGCGCAGATGAAGGCCGCCTACAACAGGAAGTACTTCGATGCCGATTCGGCCCGCTACGGCAACAATACGGTGACGGCAAACATCCTGTCGCTCCAGCTGGGACTTGTACCCGACGGATACGAGGACGGCGTGATGCAGAACATCGTCCGGGTGACGGAGCAGGACTTCCAGGGCCACGTCTCCTGCGGCGTGCTGGGCATCCAGCATCTCATGAGAGGGCTGACGCGCAGAGGACAGCTCCCCTTGGCCTGGCGCATCGCGACGCAACGCTCTTACCCCGGCTACGGCTATATGATAGACCACGGCGCAACCACCATCTGGGAGCTGTGGAACGGCAATACGGCCGACCCGGCCATGAACAGCGGAAACCACGTCATGCTTCTGGGCGACCTGCTGCTCTGGTACTATGAAGACCTGGCCGGCATACGCAATGCAGAGGACAGCCAGGGATACAAGCACATCCTGATGGCACCCTGCTTCCCGGAGGATCTGCATCATGTGAAGGCCAGCCAGCTGACCGCGAGCGGAACGGTGAGCAGCGAGTGGAACCGCCAGGGCGACCGGTTGGAATGGACCGTCGAACTGCCGGCCACCACCTCGGCCACCCTGCGCCTGCCAGCCCGGTTCCAAATCAATCCCGCCGGTCCGGGCGTCCACAGCGTAAAGACCGAGGGCGACGAAACCGTCATCGAACTGGGTAGCGGCATCTACAAGCTGCGCAGTCCCCAATAGAGCCAATCAACGAAAAAGAGAACCTAATATAAAACCTTAAACAAGATGATAGTTAACGACCTACAACGCCTCCGCTGGCAGATACTGGACGAGGCACTCCGCGACCCCGTGATGGAGTATTTCATGGGAGAGCGCACCAAGACGAACGAGACGGGCAATAACCGCAGTCTGATCTATTACGTCAACAGACGCCTGAAAGCCGTAAACAGAAACTACAGCTGCAGCAAGCGCATGCTGCAGAACGATGTGAACCTGTTCCAGGAGAAAGGCGGACGGCTGGAGCCCCGCTTCCGTCGCGGCCACAAACGCATCCTGCGCTACATCAACCTGGAATGGAAGAATCCCCTGCTGCGCCCGGCCCGCTCGCTGATGACCGATCAGGAGGAACCGGCAGCTGCGCAAAGCGTCTTTGCCGGTCCGCTGGCTCAGGGCACCCAGACGGCTATCACCCTGCGAATTGCAGGAGATACGGAACCCCTGATGCAGCTGTTGGGCAGCCCCGAGGTCCTGCAGCGTCAGACCGATGTAAAGTCCGGCTCTACGACACTCACCCTGGAACTCGACTTCTCTCCGGCCGTTCAGGCCATGCTCTTCGGGCTGAGCGGCATCGAGGTGCTGGCACCCGAATCGGTGCGCGACGACTATCGCCAGCGACTGAATGCCGTGCAGAAAGCCTACGGACAGCAGGCTCAGCCCAAGCAGAAGAAGGAAGAGCAGCTGTCACTCTTCGATGATTTGTTCTAAATAATAATCGGAATACATAATGAAACACACAATTATCATTGCAGCCGCCGCATTGTGCTGCGTCACCTCCTGTACCCAGGAGCAGGTCTCGCAGAAGGCAATGTCGCAGGTAGGATTTGAGAACGTCAGGATTCAGGACGCCTTCTGGAGTCCGATACTAGAGAACAATGCCCGGCACACCATTCCCGTCTGCATCGACCAGATAGAGAACCAGACCGGGCGCATCCGCAACTTCGAAAACGCAGCCAAGAGGGAAGGCCAGCACTCGGGCATCTTCTTCGACGACTCCGACGTCTATAAGGCAGTAGAGGGTGTGGCATATAGCCTCGTCAACAATCCCGATGCCGAGCTGGAGAAGCACATGGACGAGTGGATTGACAAGTTCGCTGCCGCTCAGCTGGAGGACGGATACATCAATACGTACTACACCTTGACGGGTCTGGACAAGCGCTGGACCGATATGGACAAGCACGAAATGTATTGTGCCGGACACATGCTCGAAGCCGGTATTGCCTACTACAAGGCAACGGGCAAGGACAAGCTGCTTCAGGTGGCCCGGCGCATGGTCGATTATATGATAGAGACCTTTATGCTGGCTGACCGTCACTGGGTGCCCGGGCATGAGGAAATTGAGCTGGCCCTCTGCAAACTCTATGCGTTGACGGGCGAACAGAAGTACCTCGACTTCGCCTACTGGCTGCTGGAGCAGCGCGGCAGGGGATTCAGCAACCTGGCCCAGACTTACGGCATAAGGCACTATCAGGACGAAGTGCCGGTCAAAGACCTGCGCGAGATTTACGGACATGCCGTCCGGGCGATGTACCTCTTCTGCGGTATGGCCGACGTAGCGTCCTATGTCCCGAACACAGGCTATATGGAAGCCCTTGACTCTCTGTGGGAGGATGTGACAGGACGCCGAATGTACGTTACAGGCGGCATAGGCGTAGCCTACAGGACGGAAGGCTTCAGCGCACCCTACGACTTGCCCAACTACGATGCCTACTGCGAGACCTGCGCCTCAATCGGAATGGTGCTGTGGAATCATCGCATGAACGAGTGGAAAGGCGATGCCAAGTATGTCAACGTCCTGGAGCGCTCGCTTTATAATGGTGTGCTGGCTGGCATCAATCAGACGGGCGACCGTTTCTTCTACGTCAATCCGCTGGCTTCTTTCGGACAGCATCACCGCCAGGCATGGTACGGCTGCGCCTGCTGCCCCAGCAATGTTTGCCGCTTCATTCCCTCTGTCGGCAACTATATCTACGGCACCAGCAAGGATGCGCTGTGGGTGAACCTCTACGTTGGAAGCGAAGCCACTTGCCGGGTAGGGCGAAAGGATATCAAGGTGAAGATGGAGACAGGACTGCCCTGGCAGGGTACGTCGCGCCTCACCTTCGAGACGCCGATGAAGGGCAACCTGCGCCTTCGTTTGCCCGACTGGGCCCAAAGCATCGGAATCACCGTCAACGGAGAGCCTGCGGAGTATGAGACGGACCGAGGCTATGCTGTGCTGAACCGTCGATGGAAGCAGGGCGACGTAGTGGAACTGGCAACAGAACTCAGCGTGAAGCCCCTGGAGGCTGACCCGAGGGTGAAGGAGGATGAAGGGCAACGAGCCATTCAGCGCGGCCCGCTCATCTATTGCGCAGAGCAGATAGACAATGCCGAGAACTTCCAGGATATTGCCATATCGGCACAGACGAAGTGGCAGGAACAACCCGTCGGTATCCTCGGCGGCATAACCGAACTTGTAGGGCAGCAGGACGAACAGACCGTCACCCTGATTCCCTATTATGCCTGGGACAATCGCGAGGCCTGCGAGATGCGTGTCTGGTTGCCTTGGAAATAAACAATATAAATAAGGAATAGGGAACGATGGCAAAGATGCTGAAAATAGTCATGCCTCTGTGGCTTGTGCTCGGTATGCTTCCCCTCAGGGCGCAACAATGGCAAAGCGTCGATGATGCGTCACTAAGCGAAAGAGAACGCGTTCACCTCTCTGACTATGAGGTTAGCATTCGCACTCGAGACGGGCTTTGGCAACAGGTCAAAGTGGCGGGGGCACTCGTCTCAAACATCGACAAGCGCGGCGAAGACGGAGACCGTGGCATTAACGGCACAGACACAGCCGGACATGCCCGCACTCTGATGGGCGTAGCAATGCTGACCCACGATTTCGCGCAGAAAGGAGACCGCGGTGTCAGGGTCAGAGTAAAGCGCCGGGGCGTCCCCTTCAGAGAAGTGACGATACGGCCGACCGCCAAGCGCATCAAGCCGCGTCGCATTGATGGGCAGACCGTAGAATTCAGTCTTGACCATCCCGCGAAGGTGAGCGTCGAGTTCGATGGCGATCGCGACCACAACCTCTTCGTCTTTGCCGATACCCCACTGGAAAGGCCTGCTCAGGACGACCTCATCTATTTCGGGCCGGGCGAGCACGAAGCCGGATTCATCAATATGCACTCCGGACAGACGGTCTTCATTGACGAAGGTGCGGTCGTTTACGGGCAGATTGATGCGCGCGGCGCCGACCATATCCGCATTCTGGGGCGCGGCATTTTGTGCGGTTCGCAAGCCGTTCACGATTTCCAGCGCAGGCGTTCCATGATCTATTGCAGCAGGTGCAGGGATGTCCATGTCGAAGGCGTCTTGTTCCGCGGCTCCCCTTCGTGGACACTCTGCTTCTCCGATTGCGACAGCGTCCTGCTGGACAACATCAAGGAGATATGCTGGATGCGCAACTCGGACGGTATCGACCTCTGCAATTCGACCAATGTGACCATTCGAAACGCCTTCCTGCGCAATTACGACGACAACATATCCCTGAAGAATTACGACGTGCCAAGCGGGCGAAGTACATCGCACGTTAAAATGCTCGACTGCACTTTGTGGGCCGACTGCGCACACAATATCGTAGTCGGGCCGGAGAACCGTCCTGCACTTCCGATGGAGAATGTCAGTTTCGAAAACATCGACGTCCTGGAGGCGCGCGAGACGGCCTACCCCTGGCGAGGCGCTATAGGCGTTATGGGCTCTGACGACGGGACGTTCCGCAACATTCTGTTCCGCAACATACGGATTGACCACGTCAGGGGCGGACAGCCCTTTGCCGTAGAGTTCTGTCGATACAAATCAATGGGCCAGAAGGTAGAGAACGTCCTTCTTGAGCGCATTTCGATAGAGGGCGATACGCTGGGGATGCCGCGCAGCACGGTGAAGGGACTCGATGAGGCGCATTGTATCGAGGGCTTCCAGTTGCGAGACCTTAGGATAAACGGAAAGAAGGTGAAGCAGAAGGAGATGGAGCGCCATATCGAAACAAATGAATTTGTCCGGCCTCATATCTTCTCAGAAGAATAATTGATCCTCTTGAACCCTTGAACTCTTGAACTCTTGAACCCTTGAACCTCTATATTATGCAACGACGAGACTTTCTGAAATCCCTGGGCATAACAGCCGGAATGCTGATGATGCCCGAGTTATCAACCGATGCCTTTGCCCGCCGCGGCAGTAAGGCCCGGCCCGGTCAATGGCGCGGCTTCAACCTGCTGAACTATTTTACGGCCGGTCATCCCGAGCCTTTCCGCGAGGAGGAGTTCAAGTGGATTCACGACTGGGGCTTCAACTATGTGCGCCTGCCGCTGAGCTACTGGAACTGGAGCCGTCCGGGCGAGTATTACGAGATGGACGAGAAAGTCCTGCAGGATATCGACCGCGCCGTAGAGTGGGGCAGGAAATACGACATCCACGTCAGCATCAACCTGCATCGCGCTCCCGGCTACTGCGTCAATCCGCCCCAGGAGCCGCAGGACCTCTTCCGCGACCGGGAGGCGCTCGAGGGCTGTGCCTATCAATGGGGCGTTTTTGCCCGCCGCTACCGCAAGCACTCCAACAAGTACCTGAGTTTCAACCTGCTGAACGAGGTGGCCAAGATTCCGGAGAAGGACTATGAGCGCGTCGTGAGGCGTCTTGTGGGCGAGATACGCCAGCATTCTCCCCAGCGCCTCATCCTCATCGACGGCCTCGAGTGGGGCCGCCGGCCTCTGCTCGCAGTACCCGACCTGAAGGGCCTCGTCCAATGCGGTCGCGGTTACGAGCCGATGGTCGTTTCGCACTATGCCGCATCGTGGGTCTTCGGCAACAAGCCGATGTGGCTGGCCAAGGAAAAGCTGACCTGGCCGCTCGACATCGACGGGCAGCACATGGACAAGCTGTGGCTCCTGGAGCAGCAGACGAAGAGCTGGAAACCCTTGCTCGAGCAGGGCGGGCAGGTCTTCATCGGGGAGTTCGGCAGTCATAACCAGACGCCTCACAAGGTGGCTCTCGACTGGCTGCGCGACAACCTGAGCGTCTTCCGCCAGCTGGGGTGGGGGTGGGCCATCTGGAACCTGCGCGGCTCATTCGGTATCATGGACAGCGGTCGCTCGGATGTGGATTACGAAGACTTCCACGGACACAAACTCGACCGCCAGATGCTGAACCTGCTACGGGAGTTTATATGAATTTCCCCGCGGGCAGATTTTATGTTGCCAGCCCGGCAACTTATGTTGCTCGCCCAACAACTTGTGTTGCCAGCCCAGCAACTTATGTTGCTCGCCCAGCAACAAAAACTTGTACTAGGATGAACCAAATTGTAACCATATCGTAACAATATTTTCTTGGCGGTCTCTGACTTTCGCCATAACTTTGCAATTAAAACCAGAAAGAAATGGAAACAAATCAAAACTATGTGATGGTGATTCTGCAACTGCTCGGCTCATTGGGCTTGCTGATCTACGGAATGCGAATGATGAGCGAGGCGCTGCAGAAAATGGCAGGTCCAGGCCTGCGCCACGTCCTGGCAAAGATGACCACAAACCGCGTTACGGGTATGCTGACGGGCATTCTCGTTACGGCGGCCGTACAGTCCTCGACGGCAACAACGGTGATGACCGTCTCGTTTGTCAATGCAGGCCTGCTCACTTTGGCGCAGGCGATAACCATCATTATGGGAGCGAACATCGGTACGACGCTCACGGCCTGGATTATGTCGGCAGGCTTCTCGTTCAACGTCACCAACTTCGTGTTCCCCACCTTCATCGTCGCCATGTTCCTGATTTATCGCAAGAAGCACAGTACGGCCGGCGACTTCCTCTTCGGTATCGCCTTCCTGTTCCTCGGTCTCGGCACGTTGAGGCAGACGGGAATGGACATGCATCTGGGTGAGAACCAGGCGGTTCTGGACTTCTTTGCCTCGTTCGATCCGGACAGCTTTGGGACGACGCTCCTGTTCCTGCTGATGGGCGGAGTGCTGACGATGTGCGTTCAGTCGTCAGCAGCCGTGATGGCCATCACGATGATTCTCTGCTCCAGCGGCGCATTGCCCATCTATCAGGGTATCGCTTTGGTGATGGGTGAAAACATCGGAACGACCGTCACTTCGAACGTAGCAGCCCTTTCGGCCTCTACTCAGGCCCGCCGCGCCGCCTTTGCCCACATGTTTTTCAACCTGTTCGGCGTTTGCTGGATGCTCATCGTCTTCCATCCTTTCGTCGATGCCGTTTGCCAGATGGTCGGTGGCGGGGTTGAGAATCTCAGCATCGTGCTGGCTATGTTCCACACCTGCTTCAACCTGGCCAACACCTTCCTGCTGATATGGTTCGTGCCGCAGATAGAGCGCATCGTCTGCTTCGTCATTCGCGAGAAGCCTGTGGTCGGCGAAGAGCCGCTGCGACTGCAGTACATCCAGTCGGGCCTGATGCAGACGCCCGAGATATCCGTCCTTCAGGCACAGAAGGAGACGGTGGCATTCGGTCAGCGTATCGTGATAATGTTCAGCCTGGTGCGCCAGTTGTTTGGCCTGAGCGACGAGAAGCAGTTCGAGGAGTGCTTCAAGCAGATTGAGCATGAGGAGGACATGACCGACAGAATCGAAATAGAGATAGCCCAATACCTGGAGCAGGTGAGCGACGACCACCTGAGCGATGAAACGAAGCAGAAGATTCGCCAGATGATGCGCGAGATAAGCGAAATTGAGTCTATCGGCGACGCCTGCTACAAACTGGCCCGTACGCTTGACCGCAAGCAGGAGGCCGGCAAGGCGTTCACCCCCAACCAGACGGTTCAGCTGCAGGCTATGATGGCGCTAACTGCCGAGGCACTCATGCAAATGAATGTCGTCATGTCCGGGCATCGCCGCGATCACGACATTCGCGAGACCTTCCGGATAGAGAACGAGATTAACCAGATACGCCAGCGACTGAAGGCTGAAAACATACAGTCGTTAAACGACCACGAATACGACTATGCCGTCGGCACACTCTATGTCGATATGATAAACGAACTGGAGAAGCTGGGCGACTATGTTGTCAATGTCGTTGAGGCAAGGTTCGGAAGATAATCCGATCCTGCCCCCGACTCCCGCAGAATGGACAAGAAAAGGATTTTAGTTGTTGACGATGAGCGCGATTTGTGCGACATCCTGCGCTTCAACCTGCTGTCTGCCGGCTATCTGGCAGAGGCCTTCTGCTCGGCTGAGGAAGCACTACGGGCAATCCGCAATCCGCAAAGTCCTGCCTGTGACTTGCTGCTGCTCGACGTAATGATGCCGGGCATGTCGGGCTTTGAACTGGCTGAGTGCCTGAAGGCTGACAAACAGACGATGAGCATTCCCATCATCTTCCTGACGGCTAAGGATGCGGAGGCCGATAAGCTCCAGGGCTTTGCGCTTGGAGCCGACGACTATGTGGCAAAGCCGTTTTCCGTCCGCGAGGTGCTGGCCAGGGTTAGAGCCGTACTGAACAGAACTGCAGACTATTCGCCACAGTCTATGACGGACAGGCAGTTGGCCTACGAAGAACTGTTGATTGACTCAGAGGGCAAGAGCGCTACGATTGACGGAAGGCCCCTCTCGCTCACCCGAACGGAATACGAACTGCTGCGGCTGTTGCTCGAGCATCCTGGAAAGGTCTTCAGCCGTCAGCAACTGCTTGAGAGGGTATGGCCAAGGGAAGTCATCGTGACGGAACGTACTGTAGATGTGAACATTGCGCGACTGCGCAAGAAGCTGAACCGTTATGGCGCCTGCCTGGTTTCCCGAACGGGCTTCGGATATAGCTTTGTGGGGAGGGCCATGAATAAAGGAGAGGAAGCAAATGAAGAAGAAACTGACTGAGGGACACAAGATGTGGCTTAGCGTGATGACCGTATTCCTCATCTATGCCACAATCTTCATACTCTTTGAGGACTACGACCGCAAGTTCCTGATGCCGTTTGCCGAGGCCAGCGACTGGCATCTGCTGCTCTTCTCCCTTTTGGTGATGGCTGGGCTCGGCTTCCCGCTATTCCGTTATGCCAGGCGGATGGACGAGCGTATCAGCCGCGAACAGGCTGAAAAGGAAAACAGTATGCGGCGCGAGCTGACGCAGAATATTGCCCATGAACTGAAGACCCCTACGGCAAGCATCCTGGGCTATACGGAAACAATGCTGGAGAACCCCACGATGAGTGACGAAGTCAGGCAGCAGTTCATCCGTCGCACCCATTCCCAGGCTCAACGGCTGACGGCTTTGCTGCAAGACATTACGACGCTGAATAAAATGGACTATGCGCCCGACAGCCTGAGGGCGGAACGCACGGATGTTTCAGTCTTGGTGGCAGACATCGTTTCCGAGACGGCGCTCGCCATAAAGCAACGGCAGATGACGTTGCACAACCTGCTGCCGCAGGATATCATCGTGAAGGGCAATCCCCTGTTGCTATACAGCATTTTCCGCAACCTGGTCGATAATGCCATCAGCTATGCCGGAACGGGTACGACCATCGAAATATCTGCCGTTCGTCAAGGCAACAGCTGGCTGTTCACCTTCAGCGACAACGGCATCGGCATTCCTGCAGAGCACCTGCCTCGCATCTTCGAGCGCTTTTACCGCATCGATAAAGGCCGGAGCCGCGATATGGGCGGGACAGGTCTCGGCCTTTCTATCGTCAAGAATGCCGTGATGCTTCATGGAGGGCACATCACGGTAAGCAGCCCGGCCGGTGGAGGCCTCGTCTTTGAATTCACCCTGCCCAGCCTTGTCTGAGAAGGGTTAATAGATCAAATCATCGACCCGACTTTTTCTCGTTACTCGAAATTGAGATAAAAACGATTATAGTCATCTGCCTTCAGCGTGCCTTTTTCAGTATAGGTTACAGATGTACCCTGAGTGTGGCTGGAGAGGAGATAGCTATTGTATGAAGGCTGAATTCACATCGTATAAAGGCTCCATACGCATCGAAAGAATGATGAATCTGGTTCAGATTCAGCCTCAATTCTTTTTCAACGTAAATGAAAAGGAGGGCGCATCTCAAAAACAGGTGCATACTCCTTTTATCTATTTCCCGGCCAAAGAAATAGTCAGACATGCTGGATTTTCGCGCGCGCGTAAGTCAATTGCCCATTTGACTCGAGCCAAATCATCAAATGACTCGAGCCAAACGATGAATTGACTCGAGTGAAAGAGAGGGTGTGCCTTTCCGACACACCCTCTTCCTATACCTTATTAATAATTTTACGCGCGTAGCGGGGGAGAATTAAACCTCTGCCCACTGGGCACGCATCAGCTCAACGGCAGCGGTAACGGTGTCCTTTCGCTCGCCCTGGGTGCCGCACTCGAGGGTAATGAACTTGTCGTAGCCCATCTCCTTCAAGGCACGGAATCCGTCGCGATAGTCGTCCTTCTCGCCATCCTCGCCGGGCATCAGGCGACGTCCGCGGCTTGCGATATGAACATGCTGCAGATACTTCGTGCCGGCCGACCAGAATGCACCGTAGTCGGAGGTCTCCTCCTTCATGTGCCAGAAGTCGCCCATGCACTTTACACCTTCGCTCTGGGCATCGCGGGCAATAGCTGCTCCGTCGGCCACCAGTCGCATGTAGAAGCACTCGCCACGGTTCAGGGGCTCCAGGATGACGGTCGTGCCGCACTTAACGGCATACTCGCCCAACTCGTGGAGCTGCTCGCAAAGGTAGTTGCGGGTATCCATCGTATGAGGCTTGCAGGGCTGCTGACCGTTGAAGGCCGGCACCATGATAACACCCGTGCTGCCCAGTTCACCTGCTGCAGCAATAATCTCGCGCATGGAGGTGTCGAACTGCTCCTTAACGGCGGGATCTTCGGCCAGGATGAAACCGTCGAAACCGGCGCAGATGGCTGCTACGCGGATATTGCGGTTCTTCAGGGCTTCCTGAATCTCGTTGACGCGACCGGCCAGGCCACGGCCACCGGGTTCGAAGCCGACAACGCCCAGACTCTCCATGAAGTCCAGCTTTTCGTTTAGACTATTCCCGGGAGGAATACCTTCCTGGAAGGAAATGTTGATGTCTGGACCACAGGGCTTCTCGTCTTTCTTGCCCGCCGTGCAGGAACTCAGTCCTATCGGAGCAACGGCCAGGGAGGCCATTCCGGCCAGTGAACATTGCATGAAATCTCTTCTTCTCATAGTATAAGTATTATAAATAATGTCTAAATGTTTTTGACTGGTAAGGAATGCGCCCTATTGCCGCAGAAGGCAAAAGGGCGCATGCGTAGTGTTTCCTATTATCCCTGAGGACTACCTGGCTTAGCAACCGTGAAGGTATCCAATGGCAACGGACCCAGCTTGAGTTCGCCAGCCATGCTGAGGTAATCTTGCTCAGCACCCAGGAAGTCGTCCCAGTTAATGGTCTGTCCCGTATAGGCCGATTCGCGACCCATAGCTCCGGCCAGAGTGGAGTAGGCGGTATCGGTAGCTTCGTCGTGAGCCTCGCCCTTGCGGATGTGGTTCACCCAATCCACATGCTCGAGCACGTAGGGGTTGAACTGCTGGAACTCAGCCTTGGCAGCTTCGTCGTCGAACTTCCAGATGACGTTGCCCTGCAGGTCCTTAATCTCACGAGATGCGCTACTCCAAGAACCCTTTGTGCCCTGGATGAACTCGCTCACGTTATTGCTGCAACCGTCGATCTGGCGGCACATGCTGTGCAGATGAACACCATTCTCGAACTCGAAGTCGATGCTGAAGTTGTCGAACTGGTCGCCTGTGATGCGGCGCTGGCGGCTACCGAAGCCAGTAGCGCGGATGGGCTTCTTGCCGGTCATCCACATAAATACGTCGATGTTGTGAACGTGCTGCTCAACGATATGGTCGCCAGAGAGCCACTTCCAGTTCACCCAGTCGCGGATGTTCCATTCCATGTCGCTCCATCCGGCCTCGCGGCTGCGATACCACAGCATACCGCCGTTCCAATACACATTACCGCCGGTAATGTCGCCGATGATGCCTTCCTGAATCTTCTTGAAAGCCTCAACATAGGGGCGCTCGTGGTGGCGCTGTGTACCTGTTATTACGCTCAGGCCCTTGGCTGTAGCCTGCTTGGCAGCTGCAATAACGGTGCGTACGCCCTTGGGGTCAACGGCTACAGGCTTCTCGAGGAAGCTATGTACGCCCTTCTCGACAGCATACTGGAAGTGAACGGGACGGAATACGGGAGGAGTGGTCAGGATAACCATATCCACGCGGTCGATAACCTCCTTGTAGGCATCAAAGCCAACGAAGCAGGCATCGTCGGGAACGACCTGATTGTACTTGTCCTTCAGCATGTTCTTTACGCCGTTCAGACGATCCTCGAATACGTCGCCCAGTGCTGCTACAACGATACCGTCGGCAGCCTCGAGCAGATTCTCAACGGCACCCGAGCCACGGCCACCGCAACCAACCAGACCTACACGCAGTTCCTTACCCTCGATAGCCTTGTCGGGCAATTCGGGAACATAATACTCGCCGGGCTGACGCAGAGGGGTCAGACCTGTCTTTTTCTCGCCGCCTGCGCAGGAAGACAGGAGGGCCGATGAACCAACTACACCCGCACCAAGCATGGCCGAGTACGAGAAGAAATCTCTTCTGCTGATGTTTTTGTTTTCCATAATGTTTGTTTTGGTTTTGTTTATGGTTTTATAAATAACTTTGTTGCGAATTCGTAAATGGGGATAAAGGGATTACCTTAGCTAATTTACGCCTGCGGGCACTTCGCATACGATGCGGAAGCCGATGCCTTTGATATCGGAGTACCACCAGATGCTCATGGGGTTCTGGGGGTCTGTCTTCAGCCATTCCTCGGAATCGGTATGTCCTCGGGCGGCGCAACGCAGCAGGCTGGCATCGTCGGCATAGCTGCCTCCGCGCACTACGTATTCCTCGCCTTCGTTGCAGACGGGGTCTTGTACGCCGTCCTGCCACTTGCTGTAGGCGTCGGCGCTATACTTGTCGGCACAATGCTCCATGACGTTTCCCAGCATGTTCTTGAGCCCGAAGGGGTTGGCTGCCACCTTCTGTGGTTCCTGAGTCTTACCCAGGCTGTTGTTCATGTAGATGACGAAACCGTTTATCTGCGTGGTGTCGATGCCGAATACGCGTTTCATGAAGCCCTCGTTCGTATATTTCTTTGGGCTGCCTTCGAAGAAATAGGCCCCCTCCGTACCGCCTCGGGCTGCATATTCCCATTCGGCCTCGGTTGGCAGGCGGTATTTCTTGCCCGTCTTGAGCGAGAGCCATTGGCAGAACGTCTGGGCTGCGTAGTGCGTCATCGTAATGGCGGGACGGCTGCCCATGCCCCATCCCTGGTCGGGGAATCCGAAGGGCGGAGTGGGACCCGAAACGGCATCCACATCGGGGCGGTTGTTGTTGGCGTATATCTTCGATGGAGGCGTGCGTCCCTCGCTCATCGTCTCGTTATAGAAAGCCCAGTACTGGTTCCATGTCACCTCCGTTTCAGCCATGAAGAAGCGGGTCAGCTTTACTTCGCGCTGCGGTCCTTCATCGTCCTGGCGGAAGGATTCCTTCTTGGGGCTGCCAATCATGAACGTGCCGCCTGGGATGGCCACCATATTGATGGTTATTGGCGTGCCGGGTACTGTTTCGGTGAAGTTCTGGAAAGTGGTGACCGTTGTGGCTGAATCGTATCGGATGCTGGTGTCCAGCACGACGGGACCTTCCACTTTCCCGTGCTTGTAGTTTGGCATATAATGTCCGGCATCCAGGTGGCAGCTGATGCATTGGAGGTCCAGCTTCTCGTGGTTCTCCTCGAAGTAGAGGTGGGCCTTTACCGCATCGTCGTTTACACCCTGCGGGAAGAGGTTCGTGTGGCACTTCATGCAACTCTCGTTCGAGATTATCTTCTGGGCGTGAGCCAGTTCCTTCTTTGCTTCCCAGTTGAAGTCGGCGCTATCCTTTGTCAGGTATGCCCATATGTCTTTCACGCCCATCCGGGTCTTGGCTGTGAAGTGCCCCCAGGTGCCTTTTGGTGGCAGGTGGCATTCGGCACAATCGGTAATGACGCCCGTTTTGTTATTTCCTCCGTGGATGGATTTCTTCCAGGCGTTGTCCGTCTCTTCGTGCACATGACATGCCATGCAGGCCTCGTTGGTCGATGTGGCATCCCACATCCAGTCGAATGCTATCATGGCGACAAAACCCAGAATAAAACAACCTATGGCTATTGATAAATATGATCTTTTCCTTTTTGCTGGATTCTTTTTCATTTTATGTAAATTTTAGCCCCAAAATGAGCCTAAACCATACAAAAATACAAAAAAGAATTGAATATTTCACTTTATTTGCATTTTTCTGTTGTTTTAGCCTGTTCTTTTTTGTTATTTTAACATAATGGTGCCTTAAAAAGCCATTTAATTCTCCTTTTGGGGTATCTTTTGATGGTGAAAATACCTTTAACAAGAAAAAAATATATATCTTTGTAGTCAGTAAACCGTAAATTTATGATTATACCATGCAGATAAAACATTATTTTTTAACAATCAGCGTATTTGCTTCAACGCTTATGCTGGCTGATGAAGTGGAAACATTTGATGTCATGCCGGATACGTGGGTGTGTATGGACGACTTAGGTCGCAACGTAGCCAGTAGTGATCGCGGGATTACTCGATTAAAGAAGGATGTCACTTGCCAGGTAGGTATCTTCTACTATCTTTGGCACGGTCAGCATGGTGCCGAAACGAAGGACATCACCCGCCTGCTGCAGGCTGATCCCGATAATCCTAAATGGGGAGGGAAAGGTGCTTTCCACTGGGGCAGTAAGCCGGCTTTAGGGTACTATACGGGCGGTACGCCATATATCGTAGCGCGCCATATGCAGATGCTCATGGATGCCGGTATTGACTTTTATTTCTTTGATGTGACGAATGCATTTACTTATGACGAACAAGTTCGTGTTGTCATGAAGGAAATAGACCGTCGTGAGAAACTGGGACTGAAGACACCCAAATTAGTTTTCACCTGCCATTCCAGCAGCGCCAGTACCGTTACCAAACTATATAATACCTGGTACTCCAAGCCAGCAAATGACAAATATTGGTTCATGTGGGAGAAGAAACCGCTGATATTGGTTGAGAGCGGTACGGAAGCCAGTTTGGCAGAAAACATCAGGCAGCACTTTACCTTCCGCTACTGCTGGGCATGGGATACAGGAGAGAAAAAATGGCCTTGGCTGGCAAATTATCCGCAAGAGGCCTGTGTAAAAACTTCGGGAGGCCAGAAGGTGCAGGAGCAGATTTCTGTTAGTGCTGCTCAGCATCCTTACTCCAAGATGGGCAAAAGCTACACCTTTGCCGATGGGCGCAAACAACGTAAGTTCGACAAATACGGTCTCTGCGTAGAGACACCTCGCGGACTTTATTTGCAGGAGCAGTTTAACAGAGCTCTACAGGTGCATCCTCAGGTGTTAATGATTACCCAATGGAATGAATGGATGGCACAGCGCTTCCTGATAGAGAACTCCGACCAGTACGGATTTGTGCGTCCTGGCGGTACGGCTAAGGTGGGAGAGACCTACTTTGTCGATGTGTATAATCAGGAGTTCAGTCGTGACATAGAACCCTCTGCCGACTCACTTATCCGTGACAACTACTACCTTCTGATGACCTCAAATATCCGTAAGTATCGTGGCGTAACACGTATCCCTGTGCCAGTTGTAAGCAAGTCTATTGATTTGCAGGGCGACTATTCGCAATGGGACGATGTGACGCCTGAATTCCGTGATGAGCCTGGCGATACTTATTACACATCTTCTACGGCGCAGAACGTTGAAACACGACGCCGCAAGGCTGTAGACATTGTTAAAGCCAAAGTTACAAAGGATGAGGAATATCTTTATTTCTATGTGGAGGCTGCTGCTGACATTCCACAGTTGAATACCACTTCCAATAGCGTACGCTGGATGACGCTTTTGCTAAATTCCGATCTGAACTACCATGCTAACGGTTGGTATGGCTATGATTATATGGTATCAAACGATGAAGGAACGATGAAACTCTATGCTTACGATTTGGAAGCGAGTGAATGGAAAGTGATTCAGGAAGAGGTGTCATACACATTGAGTGGGAATATGATGATGATGCGGCTCAAACGATCAGACGTAGCTTTGCAGGGAGAAACAGACTTCGACTTCAAGTGGATAGACAATGTGGCAAAGTCCACCACAGATGTTTTGGACTTTATCTCAACAGGTGAATGTGCTCCCGATTTCCGGTTTAACTATCGATATAAAGGCAGTCAGCTAGACTCCAATCCAGTATCACTTGGGGCTTTGCCGACGGATGACTTGGATCTTTCGGTAGATTTCTGTATGACGGGTGCCACTTTAAGTTTTAATGCGGCTTCAGGAGGAACTGTCTGTTTGGATTTTTTCGATATTATGGGACATAGCCTAAACTCAGTCCGAAAGCAGGTTCCGGCTGGGCGCACACAATTAGTGGCCTCGTTACCTCGTGGCGCTTGTATCGTGTGCTATGATATTGCAGGAAAACGAGGCTCAAAAAAGTTCTTGGTAATATAGCTTTAGAACGTTAAGCGGCTCGGGTGCCCCCTTCTCTGCTAATTGGTCTTAGCAGGTTGAGGAAGTGCGCCAAGTTCTGTTGGAATCCAAACCGACATACGTCCCTTGCCGCGATGAGCCCAGGCGTAATATGGAATGAGGGTAAGCTTCTCGTCTTTTGTCTGTAGGCGTCCGCTTTTGTCGAATTGCAGCGTCTGGGCCTGTGTGGTCAGGGTCAGGATGTCCGTCTCAGCAATCGTCTTGTGTCCCTGGGTGAACTTGGGTTTCTGGTTCAGTAGGATGCCCAAGACATCGCATTCATTGTCTGCCCACTCTGCACAATAGACAAGCGGGCCTCGTTCAATGGCGACACGACCCCTGTCGGCTTCCACTTTCTCGTTGGCACGAATGATACGGGGTTCCATATCGAAGTGGATCTTTATCACGTCGCCTTTCTTCCACTTACCACCGATCGCTATATATCCGTTTGCAGATTCTATATTAGAGGGGAAAAATTGATGTTGAAAGTCATTTACGCTGACGTTGAATTTGGGCTTTTTGCCATCTGCGTAGGTGTAGAGGTCGGAGGGAACGACCTGGTTATAGACCCAGCCCGGGAGGCGGATATTGAGCCAGAATTCGCCTGCCTTGTTCTCCTCGATTTTCAGCGTGATATCGCCGTTCCAAGGGTAATCTGTTGTCTGGCTCAGTCTGACCTTCTTGCCACCCACATTCAACGTTGATGTGTTCGACAGGAAAAGGTTCACATAGACCGCCGGCGTTTTATTGAAAGCATTTTCTTTAACGGCATAGACATAGCCTGGCAGCGACGGGATGAAGCGGCAGATATTGCTCGGGCAGCAGGCACAGCCGAACCAAGGCTGACGCTCGTGCTGACCCTCTGACGCCAGCGGGTTGGGGTAGAAGAAGCCGTTACCCTCTAATGATACCCCGCTGAGAAGTCCGTTGTAGAGCGTGCGCTCCAATACATCGTAATATTTAGACTCGCCATGCAACAGGAACAGGCGGTGGTTGACATACACATTACCGATAGCGGCACAAGTCTCGCAGTAGGCTGTCATGTTGGGCAGCTCGTAGTTCTTGCCAAAGGCCTCACCGTTGCCCGTAGCACCGATACCGCCGGTGATGTACAGCTTCTTAGTGACGATATTGTCCCAGATGGCATCTATGGCCTTAATGTAATCCTTGTCTCCCGTCAAGGCTGCCACGTCGGCCATGCCGGCATACATATAAGCGGCACGAACGGCATGACCCACAGCTTCATCCTGCTCCACAACGGGCTTGTGACTCTGAGAATACTCCTGCTTTACTTTTGTCTTTCCACGATAGTCGAGCAGGAACTTAGCTTCATCCAGATATTTTCTGTCACCCGTTGCCAGGTACAGTTTTGCCAAGGCCATCTCGGCAATCTGATGACCCGGAACCACACAGGCCTGTCCCGGGTTAGGTCCGACTTCCTTGCAAACCAGGTCGGCAAACCTGATGGCAATATCCAGGAATTTACGGCTCCCCGTAGCCTGATAATGGGCAACGGCGCTCTCCACCATGTGTCCCAGGTTGTACAGCTCGTGACTTCCCTGCTCCTCGCTGCTCCAGCGTGTCATCCCCGACCAGTCGTGCGGATGCTGAGGGTTCTGTGTTCGGGCTGTATACAGGTATCCGTCGGGTTCCTGGGCAGAGGCTATGACGTTTAGTACAGAGTCGATATAAGCGGCCAACTTCTTATCGGGATATGTCTGCAGGATGTAGCTGGCACCCTCGATGGTCTTGTAGGGATCTGTATCATCGAAGGGAAATGTCCCCTTCTTGATGTCAAACACCTGCGAGGGATCCTTCAAGTGAGCTGCTGCATTCGAGAAGTTCGTATATCTTCCCGTCTCCTCGCACTTAGAGAAAGCCAGGGGAATGGTCACGTTTCTACTGGCCTGCAGACGCTGACCCCAGAACGTGTTGGGGGTTACCTTGACGGCTGTGAAGGGGACGGGCGTAATGGGGTAGCCCGACTTGTCGCTTTGTGCTGCTACTGTATTGGCTGTCGAAATGGCCAGCAGACCTATTATGAGATGCTTTTTCATGTGGTGTTGTTTTTTGAATCCGGTACAAAGATACGCAGATTTACCTAAAATACAAAATATAGCGGATCCTATTTCGTGTATTCTTCCTGATTCGGGATGAATCAGGCGCTTTTGCCGTGTTCAAAGAAAAGAAAACAGACGGACAAATCCTATTGGTCTGTCCGTCTGTCTATGTTGTCATTTAATGTTCTTGCGTATCCGGGTCAGATAGGCATTCAAGGCTTCCTCATCGCGGTCGTCTATAATCTGGATGAGGTCTTTCAGCTCAGAGCGTATCTGCTCCACATGGCTTTTCGTACGTGGATTGAAGAGGATTTCACGCAGCAGGGTGTCGTCTTCCGACAATACGCCGCGTGCTATCTTCAGGTGGCGCTTGAATGTGGTGCCGGGTGCATCCTGGTGTTTCATGACGGCTGAGAAGACAAACGTACTCACGAACGGAACGGACAGGCTGTATGCCATTGCCTCATCGTGTTCCTCGAAGGTGTATTCGTGGACGTTCAGGCCTAGGCGCCGGTAGAGATCCAGGAAGAAGACGCGGCCCAGATAATCGCCTTCGTTGATGACGATAGCGTTTTCGTTGCTGAGTGCCCCCAGGTTTGCAAATGTGGGACCGAACATCGGATGGGTGCTCACATAGTGCATGCCCGTACTCTCGTAGAATGACTTGAATCCTGTCTTCACGCTGCTTATGTCACTAATGATGCAGTCCTGGTGCAGAAAGGGAATCACCTGCTTGAACACCTCAATAGTGTACTTCAGGGTTACGGCATTGATGACCAGGTCGGGACGGAACTCGCGAATCTCTTCCATGCTCGTGAAGCGCTGTGTGTTGTAGAGGAAACGCATCCGTTTCTGGTCTATCTCATATACGGCACACTCATGTTCAAAACTCAATACGTCGGTAAAGAAACTACCCATCTTTCCGGCGCCAAGAATCAGAATTTTCATATATAAATGTTTACTAGGTTATTGTTTGTAGGCTATAGACAATTTTTGACTTTGGTCATGAGGGGGTATATACGTTTTCAAAGTATAATATCAATAACCACAAACCTCTCGTCGCTATTCTTTTATTTATTAATTATCTCCATTTGTTGTCTCACGCTTTCTTCGTGAATAGCTTCATAAACGCGGCGGACGAAAGAGGCGCTCATGCCGCACATGCTGCCTTGTGCTCCGCGCTTGTCGAGTATCTCAGAGTATCGGGCAGTCTGCACGACACCCATATTGTGTTCCTTCTTATATATGGCAATTTCGCGACTTACTCGCATACGCTTCGTCAGCAAATCCATTAGGTGGTCATCCATATCATCTATCTGTTTGCGCATGCTGGCTAATGATTCCGTCATCTCCACATTATCGCGAACCACCAGACGGTCTATGATGAAATCCAATACATCGGGAGTTACCTGCTGTTTGGCATCGCTCCATGCCTCGTCTGGGTTGCAATGACTCTCCACAATCAGACCGTCAAATCCCATATCCATGGCTTGCTGGCAAAGTGGGGCAATCAGGTCCCTCCGACCTCCTATGTGACTGGGATCGCATACCACGGGCAGGTTGGGTATGCGGCGGTGTAGCTCTATGGGGATGTGCCAGAGCGGTGTGTTGCGGTAGAGCTTCTGGTCTACGCTGCTAAAGCCGCGATGGATAGCACCCAGTCGTCGTATGCCGGCTGCATGGATGCGCTGCAGGGCGCCTATCCATAGTTCAAGGTCGGGACTGACCGGGTTTTTGACCAGCACAGGCACATCAACGCCGCGCAGGCTGTCGGCCAATTCCTGTACGGCAAAGGGGTTGGCACTCGTACGCGCACCCACCCATAGAATGTCTATCCCGTACTTTAAGGCTAACTCCACATGGTGGGGTGTAGCTACCTCTGTGGCTGTCAGCATGCCCGTTTCCTGTTTTACTCGTGCCATCCATGGCAGGGCCTTCTCGCCTTGTCCTTCAAACCCTCCGGGCTTCGTGCGAGGCTTCCATACGCCGCCACGAAACATGTGGCAGCCTTTCTCGGCCAGTTGGTGGGCGGTTGTCATCACTTGTTCTTCTGTCTCAGCTGAGCAGGGGCCGGCTATGACGAAGGGTCGTTTGTTATCACTCGGGAAATTCAGGGGTTGTAGTTCGAAGTTCATATCTGTTCTTGTTTCTTTACGTTTTATCTTATGTCTTTATTTAAATGTTGGCTGCTTTGATTCTCTCTAACGCTTTCTGGAATTTCTCCTCCTTGGCGCAGAGGCTGATTCGGATGTAGCGACTGCCATTAGAACCGAAGATAAATCCGGGAGCTATGAAAACACGAGCCTTGTGGAGTACTTGTTCGGTGAGATCCTCCACATTTTTATATTTCTCAGGAATACGTCCCCAAAGGAACATGCCTACCTGATCTGTGTCGAATTGGCAGCCCAAAGTGTGCATAATGTCCTCTGCCATGTGTCGCCGCTGGGCGTATGTCTCGTAATTCGCCTGCCAATGCCAGGCATCATCATTTTGGTATGCTTGGGCTGCAGCCAGTTGCAATGGGCGGAACGTGCCAGAGTCTATGTTGCTCTTCACTTTCAAAAGCCATTGGATGAACTGGGCATTCGTGGCCAAGAGGCCTATGCGCCAACCAGGCATATTGTGGCTCTTGCTCATCGAGTTGAATTCTATGCAGCACTCCTTTGCGCCCGGCACTTGCAGCAAGGACAGTTTTTCACCTTCATTTAGGATGAAAGAATAGGGATTGTCGTTTACTACGATGATTTTATGGCGCTGGGCGAAGTCGACCAAACGTTCATACGTCTCGCGCCGTGCCTTGGCACCGGTTGGCATGTTGGGATAGTTTGTCCACATTAATTTCACATGACTGAGATCCATTTGCTCCAAGGCGTCAAAGTCGGGTTGCCATCCACCTTCCGGAGTCAGGTCGTAGTTCACAATCTTGGCTCCCAGCAGTTTACTTAGGCTTGTGTATGTGGGGTAGCCGGGATTTGGAACCAGCACCTCATCACCAGGGTTCACAAACGTCAGGGTTACATGCAAGATGCCTTCCTTGCTGCCGATAAGCGGCTGTATCTCTGTGGCGGGATTCAGCTCCACGCCATACCACCGTTTATAGAAACCGGCCATGGCTTGCCGCAGTTCTGGTGTACCGATAGTGGGTTGATAGCCGTGTGTATCCGGTCGGCGTGCCTGTTGGCACAGAACTTCAATTGTTTCTGCCGATGGTGGCATATCAGGGCTGCCTATTGCCAAACTGATGATGTCCTGCCCTTCAGCGTTCAGGCGGGCTACTTCTTTGAGCTTTGTGCTGAAGTAATATTCGCTGACCGTGCTCAGTCGGTCGGCCGGTTTAAATGTCCTGTCTTCCATTTTTATATTCTCCTAAAAGTTTTAGTCGTGTGGTAAGGGGTTTGATAGCCTCGATGGCTTGCCGATAGCGTGCATAGTCGCTGAAGGACAAGTCCACGTAGAACATATATTGCCATTCTTGTCCGATGATGGGGAGCGACTGAATCTTGGTGAGATTCAGTTTGTAGAATGACAGGATACTCAATATAGCGCTGAGTGATCCTTCTTCGTGAGGTAGTGCAAAGACGATGCTCGACTTGTTCGTTTCCTCCAGGTTGCGCAGCTCGTCTGCTTTCTCGGGGTTGCAAAGAACTAAGAAACGGGTGAAATTGTGCTTGTTTGTCTCAATCCCTTCCTGTATGATCTTCATCCCGTAGATGCTGGCTGCATCCTTATGGCAGATAGCGGCGTGTCCTCTCATCTGCATGTGCTTTATTTCAGCTGCCGCTCCAGCCGTGTCAGTTGTCTCCACAATCTTCAGTCCTGCATGTGCGGCCAGGAATTCGCGGCATTGCATCAGGGCTACGGGATGTGAGTTCACTTCCTGGATGTCGGCCCAGTAGTCTTCGGGCAGGCACATTATGCTGTGGCTGATGCGTAGCTTGTGTTCGCCCACGATGGTGGTACCGCTGTCACGCAGCAGTTCGTAGTTGTGTAGCAGGCTGCCGGCAATGGTGTTCTCAATGGCAACGAGGCCTATGGCATCGCGGTCTTCCTTCATCGACTGAAACACCTGCTCGAAAGTGTCGCAGCAGATCAGCTCGATCTGCTCACCCTCAAAATAGTGGTGGGACGCAATGTCGTGGAAACTTCCTTTTATCCCTTGAATGGCTATTCGTTTCATCTCTTTATCTTGTTTTGTTTCATAAAAAAGCCCCGTCTCATGGTAGAAACGGGGCTTTATTGTATTCTCTCTTTGCTTTTTTTTCTGTTCAGACTCACATATAACGGCCCGTTTCACTTCGTATTGCCAAAGTAAAACCAATAATAGAAACCGTTAAAATAGCTGTTCAGAATTTGCATATTGTCACTTTTTTCTTCTTTTTCGCTGCAAAGATACATATTTCTCACATATCAGCCAAGAAAAATGATAGTTATTTTCTTTAAAAACTAATTTTTGGCCAAAATATGACCTCTAACCTCTAACTGTTTACACAATTCCCTGTGCCATCATTGCCTTTGCGACTTTCATGAAACCGGCAATGTTGGCACCCTTCACATAATTGACGTAGCCGTCGGGCTGAGTGCCGTACTTCACGCATTGGTTGTGTATGTTGTGCATAATCTGGTGCAGCTTCTGGTCCACCTCATTGGCGCTCCAGCTTATGTGCATGGCGTTCTGCGTCATCTCCAACCCGCTTGTTGCCACGCCACCTGCGTTCACGGCCTTGCCGGGAGCATAGAGCATCTTAGCCTCGATGAAGGCGTCGATAGCTTCGGGCGTACATCCCATATTGCTGATTTCGCCTACGCAGATACAGCCGTTGGCAATCAGGGCCTTTGCATCCTCTTCGTCCAGTTCGTTCTGAGTGGCACAGGGAAGGGCTATGTCGCACTTGACCTCCCACGGTCTGCGGTCGGCAAAGAACTTGGAGCCGGGGAACTCCTCTTCGTAGGGTTGGCAGATGTCGTTGCCACTGGCACGCAGCTCCAGCATGTAGTCTATCTTGGCGGCATCCAGGCCGGCCTCGTCCAGGATGTAGCCGTCGGGGCCGCTTATGGTGATGACCTTGGCACCCATTTCTGTTGCCTTCTTGGCTGCGCCCCAGGCTACGTTGCCGAATCCGCTTATGGCTATTGTCTTACCCTTGATGTCGATACCTTTGTCGGCCAGCATCTCGCGTACGAAGTACAAGCCGCCGAAGCCTGTTGCTTCCGGGCGTATCAGACTGCCGCCGAAGGAAAGGCCCTTGCCCGTGAGCACACCGCTCCAGTCGTGCGTCAGTTTCTTGTATTGGCCGAAGAGATAGCCCACCTCGCGGGCGCCTACGCCAATGTCGCCGGCCGGCACGTCCACTTCCGGGCCGATGTAGCGGAACAGCTCGTTCATGAAGGCTTGGCAGAAACGCATTATCTCGGCGTCGCTCTTACCGCGGGGACTGAAGTCGCTACCGCCTTTGCCGCCACCCATGGGCAATGTCGTCAGCGCATTCTTGAAGGTTTGTTCGAAGCCCAGGAACTTCAGGATGCTCAGGTTCACCGAGCTGTGGAAGCGCAGGCCGCCCTTGTAGGGACCGATGGCGCTGTTGAACTGTACGCGATAGCCCAGGTTAACCTGAACCTCGCCCTTGTCGTCTACCCAGGGCACTCGGAATGTGATGATGCGTTCCGGTTCCACCAGACGTTCAATGAGCTTGGCTTTCTCAAACTCGGGGTGCTGGTTGTAGACTTCCTCAATTGATAGCAGGACTTCATGAACGGCCTGCAGGTACTCTTTCTCGCCTGGATGCTTGGCTTCCAGTTGAGCCATGATGTTCTGAATGTTCATGTCAAATATCGTTTTTCTTACATTTTGTTCGCGTTTTCAGCCCACAAATGTATAGATATTCTTTGTCTTTACCAAGAAAAGCACCATTTATTTTTCATTTGCTTACATTTTGTCAGTTTGGAGGCTTCCGCTGACGGTTACTTTCCCTTGTAGTACTTCATCGCTTCGGGTAGCCAGCGCTGAATGTCGGCAATGCGCTTGGTGTCGCTGGGGTGGCTGCTCAGGTAAGATTGCAGGAGGCCTGCCGAACCGCCGCCCGAGGCCTTGCTCATGCGCTGCCAGAACGTAATGGCCGTGTTCGGATTGTAGCCAGCCATTGCCGCAAAGATAAGTCCCATGTGATCGGCTTCGCTTTCGTTGTCGCGGCTGTAGTGGGCGTTGAGGAAGGTCAGGCCCGTCGAGGCAACTGAGGAGGCCAGATCAGCCGTTTCCTTGCCTGCCTTGGCTGCCAGGATGGAGATGCCCAGCGAGGCCAGGATGCCCTGGTTCTTCTGCTTCGACATCTGCTCGGCGCTGTGCTTGGCTACTGCATGTGCTATCTCATGGCCGAGCACGATGGCCAGCGACGCCTCGTCCTGCGTCACGGGCAGCATGCCCTCGAAGACTACAATCTTGCCGCCGGGCATACAGAAAGCGTTGACGGAATTGCTCTGCACCAGGTTGAATTCCCAGGCATAGTTCTTCACTTCGTTGGCATATCCGTTGTTGGTGAGGTACGTCACCACAGCGTTAGCCAGCTTCTGTCCCACCCGTTGCACCATAGCCGTGTTGGTGGCATTCGTGGATTTCTTGGCGCTGCTCAGGTATTCCTTGTACTGCGAAGCACTCAGGCTCAGCATTTGTTCGTCCGAGACGGACAGACGTTGTTTACGTCCTGTGATGGGAACTCTTGTTGCGGTAACGCACGAGGCCAGCATCAATAGAGCTATGGCACCCGTCAGTAATTGATTGATCTTTTTCATTGTAAGCCTTGTTTTATTATACGTTTTCTAATTTAAAACCCAGGTCCTCTATCGCGCGACGCACTTCCTCCTCGTCGAACGTTCCTTCGATACGTGCCTCCTCCCTTTCCAGCGAGACGCTTACCTCCTTCACGCCGTCAACCGAGGCAATGGCCTTCTGCGCGTTGGCGGAGCAATGGTTGCAATGCATGCCCCGCACCTTATATATATAATAATGTGTATGCTCTTCTGTCTCGCACTCGCAGCTGTGTTCGCACTCGCATCCGTGGCCGTGCTCATGCCCGTGCTCGTGCCCGTGGCAATGGCAATGTCCGCTGCGACCTTTCCAGAGACGGATGGGCGACAGGGCGTTCAGCAGGAGACAGATCATCAGGCCGGTGCAGAGGATGCTGAACCATCCGCTTCCCTCATCGCAGCAGGCCGCCTTCTGCGTCAGCGTTGCGGTGAACCATTCGCGGGGCAGTAAATGGTCGATGCCCAGTCCGAACAGGACGGCGCCCCCCACGATTGCGGCCAGGTAGAGCATCAGCGTGCGCCGTCCCAGCACCTTGCGGATGACCAATATGCTGGCGGCATTGCTGGCCGGGCCGGCCATCAGCAGCACCAGGGCCGCTCCGGGCGTCAGGCCTTTCATCATCAGCGCAACGGCAATGGGTATGCTACCCGTTGCGCAGAGGTACATGGGAATGGCAAAGACCAGGACGAAGAGTATGCTGTAGAGCGAGTTGTCCTGGAAAACCGTAAACCACGAGTCGGGCACCACGGCGGTAATGATGCCTGCCACGATGAGGCCTACCACCAGCCACTTGCCTATGTCCTCCATCATCTCTATGAAGGCATACTCTATGGCGTTGCGCAGACGGTGCAGAATCTGCTCTTCGGCCTTTTTTCCGTGAGCCTGAGGCTCAGTCTTCCGCGCCACCAGCACCTCGTCGTCGTCGAATTTCGTCACCAGCAGGCCGCCGAAGATGGCCGTGATGAAAGCCACAAAGGGCCGTACGACGGCAAAGGGGAGCCCCATCAGGCTGTAGGTGGCAACGATGCTGTCCACTCCCGTCTGCGGCGTGGCTATCAGGAACGACACGGTGGCTCCCTTGCTGGCTCCCTCGCGCCTGAGGCCCATTGCCGTAGGGATGACGCCGCACGAGCACAGGGGCAGCGGCACGCCGAACAGGGCAGAGAGCAGGACGGAGCGGAAGTTGCGCTCGCCCAGGTATTTCGTATAAAGCGTACTGGGCACAAATTCATGCAGGAATCCCGCCAGCAGGAATCCCAGCAACAGATAGGGCGACATCTCGTTGATGAGATGTCCGATTTCGGCGATGACGCCGCTCAGGTAATTCAGCGTAGTTGAAATGTAATCCATATTGACATGTTTTATGTTTTCGGCTGCAAAGGTACGCTGATTCTCTTGCAACTCGGTTGCAAAGTACCACTTGAGGAGCGAATGCGTCTTGTTTCTAAGACGCTGCAAATATACGGAATTTTGGGAACAAAAA
>JAILKU010000130.1 GCA_024693505.1 Bacteroidaceae bacterium
CAATCAAGATGAATCCTTGAGCCTCTTGTCGGATTCGAACCAACGACCCCGAGATTACAAATCACGTGCTCTGGCCAACTGAGCTAAAGAGGCGGGTGGGAAAGCTTACTGCATCGCGCCGCTACAACCGACTACCCTTGCTGCGGTCAAGCCCTGGGGGATTCGAAGGGAGCATGCCGTACAGGACTTTCCCGTTTAGCGGCTGCAAAATTACACATATTTGCGCTTATAGCCAAATTTTCGGCCAACTTTTTTCTTATTCACGCATTTTAACGCAAATCCGTATTCTAGTTAAGAAATAAATATGTATATTTGCAGCAAAAATTGAAGGATTTTGGAAGAAAAAGGGTTTAATTACGCTCAAGCCAGAGCTTTTGCAGGTCAATACGGCTTGATTGTGGGGGCACTTTGGATAGCCAGTTTTGGCTGTGCAATGTACTCCTTTGATTATATGTTATTGGGGCATGTCGGCAACTTGTGCACCCTGCTCTCTCTCTTTGTTGAGGTGCGACTATTGAAGCAATTCCAGCGCGAGGTGGCCCCTTTGAGTGGAATGCGGCGCTGGTGGATGGCATGGAACATATCCATGTATGCCACCTTGCTGACCAGCTTCGCACAGTTTCTGTATTTCAGGTTTATTGACGGCGGTCATCTGTTAGCCTCGTTCAACCGAATGATGGAGCAGCCCGAGTATAAGGAATTGATGGAGTCGATGATGCCAGGTGCCGACTTCGAGACCATCCTGGAGGAATTTACCAGTATGCCTATCGGGGCTCTGATGATGAACTTCATAGCATTCAACTTCTTTGTGGCCCTGGTATTCTCGGTCATCAGCACGCTTTTCTCTGCCGTAAGGCTTCCGTCGCCAAATGAATCACATCAAGAATGACAATACATTATCGGGCGTCCGCCGTTCCGGACTCATCAGTTAGAATAAATTGAAGCACATGTTAGATATATCAGTTATCATTCCCCTGTTCAATGAAGAAGAGTCATTACCCGAACTGTTCAGCTGGATCAGCCGGGTCATGAAAGAGAACCAGTTCAGCTTTGAGGTCATCTTCGTAAATGATGGCAGTACTGACGGATCGTGGGACGTCATCAAACGTCTGCACGACGAGAATCCCGAAGTGGTGCGCGGCATCAAGTTCCGCCGGAACTATGGTAAGAGCCCGGCACTATATTGCGGCTTTAAGGAAGCGAAGGGCAACGTCGTTATTACGATGGACGCTGATTTGCAGGATTCGCCGGACGAGATACCCGAATTGTACCGGATGATTACCCAAGACGGATTCGACCTGGTCAGCGGCTATAAGCAGAAACGCTACGACCCGCTCTCGAAGACGATTCCCACAAAGCTGTTCAATGCTACAGCCCGTATGGTGAGCGGCATTCATAATCTCCACGACTTCAACTGCGGGCTGAAGGCCTACCGGCAGGATGTCATCAAGAACATCGAGGTCTACGGCGAGATGCATCGGTACATCCCCTATCTGGCCAAGAATGCGGGCTTCAGCAAGATAGGCGAAAAGACCGTTCACCACCAGGCCCGCAAGTTTGGCAAGTCCAAGTTCATGGGACTGAACCGGTTCGTGAATGGCTATCTGGACCTGCTCTCGCTCTGGTTCCTGGACAGCTTCGGACTCAAACCGATGCACGTTTTTGGCTTTGTGGGCACCCTGATGTTCATCTTCGGTTTCCTGGCCGTCATCATCGTTGGCGCCACCAAGCTCTACTATCTACACAGCGGTGTGGCACATCCGCTTGTAACGGACAGTCCCTATTTCTACATCGCATTGACAATGATGATCCTGGGCACACAGTTATTCGTGGCCGGTTTCCTGGGAGAACTCATCAGCCGCAACGCACCCGAACGAAACAACTATCAGATTGAATGCGAACTATGAAACGCGCCACTCCGATATTGCTTTTCATCGCAGCCCTGCTATTTCCTGCATCATGCGATACGATAGACTGCACGCTATATAATACGGTAACGTGTCAGGCTTCATTCTATGGCGATGGAAAGGCAGTAGCCATCACAGACGTACTGACTGTGACCACATTTGGAGTGGACTCCGTCCTCATCAATCAGCAGCGCGATACGCAAACAATGAACCTGCCCCTAAGCTATTGGCAGGATACGGACACGCTCGTACTCATTATTACAAGTGATACATACGCCCTCCTGGACACGCTATGGATTGAAAAAGAGAACATACCTCATTTCGAGTCACCCGACTGCCCTACAAGCATGTTTCACAGAATCACTTCAGCCCGTGTCACCCACACCTTCATCGACTCAGTCACGATTACAACTCCCCTTGTGAACTATGATCAAGCAGAAAATCTTAAGATACACGTTCATACTGGCAATTAGTCTGTCCGACCTTTGTGTTGTGGCTCAGGATGCAAACACAGGAGAGGAGATTAAGTTACCCAAACATGAGAGCAATCTCATTGCCGACAACGCACCTGTCTTCGGAGGCATTGCCGTTTCAGCAGACCTTGTCGGGTTTGCCATGAAGGCCGTGAATGCAAGGTTCGCTAACATGGAGGTGGCCGGCCGGCTGAATTTCTGCGAGAAGTACTTCCCCATCGTTGAACTGGGTATTGGCGACTGCAAGAAAACTGGGGGCGACAACAACAACACATTCAGTTGCACAGCACCTTATTATCGCGTAGGTGTTGACTACAACATGAATAAGAAAATGACTGGCAACAGGTTTTTCATCGGTCTTAGATACGCCTTCACGAGCTATAGCTACAGCTTCGACAATCCCGACTACGCAGACCCTGTATGGAAGATTCACTCTCCCCTAACCTTACACGACATGAACGGCAAGAACCAGTGGATTGAGGTCGTACTTGGCATGGAGACTAAACTATGGAGCATCGTCCGACTGGGATGGAACCTGCGCTTCAGGAACCGTATTAAGCAAAAAGTATCGGAATACGGAGAGCCTTTCTATGTGCCGGGCTTCGGCAAGAACGGGGGCTCGACATTCGGAGGCACGGTAAACCTGACCTTCGACATTGGAAAGACGGCAAAAAAGAATATAGGCAAATGAGCACTTGGGAAATATGGCTTTTGGGTATTGCCTTGGCAATGGATTGTTTTGCAGTCAGCCTTGCCACTGGTTTTTCGGTTCAAAGGGTTATCCCGTGGCCCATGATCCGCCAATCTCTCATGTTCGGTCTGTTCCAGGGAGGCATGTTTATACTTGGCTATGGGTGTATGGTGCAGTTCCAGGGATATGTTGAAGCCTTTGACCATTGGATCGCCTTTGGCCTACTTGCCTATTTGGGATTAAAGATGATATATGAAAGTTTCTGTCAGAAGAAGTCCCCCAAAAAGACCAGAAACAAGAAGAAAGAGATTCTGACAATGACGACGACAATCATAATGGCTATTGCGACCAGTATTGACGCAATGGCCGTCGGCATATCAATGGCATGTCTCACAGGCATCACATTGATGATGACTTGCCACTATGCCCTGATTATTGCCATATGCTCATTAGTCTTCAGCATGATTGGGCTGAGTATTGGCATATATAGTTCAAAAAAGAGTAATTGGCACATTGAGGCAATTGGTGGCGTGATCTTACTGATTATCGGAATAAAAATATTAATTGAACATACAACATGAAAAAGTGGCAGGTTATTTTTTTGCTATTCCTCATTATCGGGACGTTCTTTATTGCCAGGAAATCCCATCGGGACAATTATGCACCTTTTCAGTCCAACGAGGGAATGATATTCGGTACCGTCTTTCATGCCAAATATCAATATAAAGAAGACCTCTTGCAAGAAATAATGAGGGAGCTAAATGCAGTCGATGCCTCTCTCTCGATGTTTAATCCCAATAGTTGCATAAGCAAAATCAACAAAGGGGAAACAGATGAGGCAGATTCGCTGTTAGCCCGTGTCTTTCAATTGGCTCAGGCCATCAGCAAGGTCACAGATGGCGCCTTCGATGTCACGGTAGCACCATTGGTCAATGCCTGGGGGTTTGGCTTTAAGAACGATGTGCTGCCCGACTCAGCCATCATAGACAGCTTAATGTCGTTTGTGGGATGGGAAAAGGTGAGAATCCAGGAAATGCACATCCAGAAAGACGACCCGCGCATCATTATGGACTTCAGCGCCATTGCAAAAGGATATGGAGCAGATCAAGTCGCAAAACTGATGAAGCAAAAAGGCATAGAAAACTACATGATTGAGATTGGCGGGGAAATTGTCTGTGGCGGAAAGAACCAAAATAATGAGAACTGGAAAATAGGCATTAACAAACCGACTGATGATCCCACCAGCACCAACCAGGAACTGGACAAGATACTGAACCTGACCGACTGCGCAATGGCCACAAGCGGGAACTATCGGAACTTCTATGTCAAGGACGGAAAGCGAATCGCCCACACGATTGACCCTAAGTCGGGTTATCCTGTTCAGCACTCCGTTCTGAGCAGTACCGTTTTGGCGCCCTCCTGCGCTATGGCTGACGGTTTTGCCACCTCGTTCATGGTGATGGGACTGGAAAAGGCACAGCAGATATTAGACCAGCATCCGGAATTGCAGGCATATCTGATCTATGAAGAGAACGGTGAACATAAGGTGTATTACACCAAAGAACTTGAAAAGTGTTTTTAGAAAGAGATATGAATGAAGCGATATGAATGAAGAGATGGACATAAAAGGAATGTATAATCTATTGACGGGAATACCCCTGCTGATGGGAATTAGCGGGCAGGATCTGGCTCGGATAGAAGAACACCTGAAGTTTCAGGTGGAAACGATATCTGCCTCCAATTATCCTATCATTTCCCAAGGTGATGTCTGCTCTCGGCTCTTTTTCCTGATTAGCGGTGAATTGCAGAAAGAAACCACCTCCGAAGACAAGCTATTCAGTACACAAGAATACGTTTCCGGTCCGATTGTGATAGAACCTGAAAACCTATATGGCTTACGTTGCCAATATGAGAATACCTATCGCCCGACAAAAGCGTGTCAGGTACTTCAGATAAAGAAACATGACGTAGGTACTCACCTGATGAAATCAGAGATCTTCCGTATGAATTACATGAATATGCTGTCTGCCCAAATCGCCAGACTCAAAAATGTAAATTCATATTTAAAACACAATAATGTCAGAGAAAAACTGGTATCATTCTTCCAGAAAAGCTTCACCACACCCGACCCTCGGAAGATGATGAAAATCAAGATGACTGACCTGGCGAACTACTTGGACGAGACGCGCCTTACCGTATCCCACGAACTGAACAAGATGGAAAATGAGGGAACGGTACAACTCAAAAGGATGAGCATTTATATACCTGACATAAACAAGCTATATTAAATTGAAGCAATGACAAGACAAAAAAGAACAAATATTTTCCTCAACACGCCTTATGGTACGCCTCATGAGACAGTACCCTTCGAGAAGATTCAGTTAGAAGACTATGAGGAGGCCATCATGGAAGGCATGAAGCAAGAGGACGAAGCCATCCAAAAGAT
>JAILKU010000143.1 GCA_024693505.1 Bacteroidaceae bacterium
ATCAACGAGAAGGAATATCAACCCGGTAGTGTCGTAGAAAAGCAATGCCCTTTGTGCGACGAAAAAGTTAAATATGCCATTCCTCTATATGAGACTGAAAACAAAGAGCCCTTCGACAAGCTATACGAGGAAATGACAATAATAAAAAATCAAATAAACGAAATACGCAGCGATGGAAGTGAGACACCCTCAAATCCAAACCACATCATGGTGGATGCTGCCACATACAACAAACAAAGAGATGCTTTAGACAATATTCAAAGAGCAATCGAAGAAGATTGTGGCAGCCGCGTTGACGATGTTGATAAATATGTAATAAGCAAATTCAAAGAGCTCAAATCAGAGCAAGAAACTGCACGTGATTATCATCATAGCGCGGCTACAACGGAAGAAGAATTAATCAAAATAAGAAAGAGAATTGACAGAATACGTAATATTATTTCTTGGTTGGCGATAGTTAGTTGTGGATTTATTATTCTATTCAACAAAATAGGAATAGGTTTTTTTGTCAACAATACTCTTGAAGCCATCGGAGTAACTATTGCAATCATCTCACTTATTTCACTTACAGTAATTTTCATTATCTCCGAAGCCTATAAAGAAATAAACATAGAAGATTTCTTATTTTTTGATGGCAATGGGCTGACCATGATAGATACATTACTTGTTTTTAGTATTGTTGGGCTACATGATTTAAATATTATTCATTTAGGAATGGCAGGGGTTATTATCACTCTCATCCTAAGTCTACCTTTAATAATTTGCATTCTTTTTACCGCAGGCTTATATCTTATAGGTCTTCCAATATTACTTATTCGTAGTATCATTGATTTTTTCAAAAAAAAAGGGAAACAGTAATATATGAAACAGAGTTGTCCCAAATGCAAGACGCTGATAGAGATCAACGAGAAGGAATACTACCCTGGCAGCACGGTGGTGAAGCCTTGTCCGCTGTGCGACGGGGAGGTTACATTCAACATACCTGACAATAAAACGACGGACGAAGCAGCCATCACCAAGCTCAGCGAGGAGGTGGAGACATTGAAGAGTCAGTTGAAAGACATCAACTCACAAAAAGAACAGGAGAAAGCCATGCTAGAAGCTGCATTGAAGGAAGCGGAAGAACGTATTGTTCGAGCAGAAAATACAGCAGCAGAAGAAAAAGAAAAACAGCATGCTGAAACCTGCACAAAGGGCATTGAGCATGATTCCAACAATCCCCCTAACTATAATAAAGGAAGGAGGTTCTCCTGGAAATGGATTATTGTGGAAATGGCAGTAGTCATCGTTCTAGCAATTCTTGCAACTATCAACCACAATGGATCAACGAAAACGAATGAGGAAAAGATTACTGTGATGGATTTTTCCGGTCGCATTGGAGAGGACTATTCGGCAGCAATAATATGGAATGATTCTGTCCGAATATATCATTTTCTCGACTATACTCGAGACATTAAGAAGATAGATTTCGATAATTCAAATGGGCATCTAATACTATTCTGCTACGAACAAAGAACTGGAAAATACATCGGAAAATTTGATGGTTTTCTCGACGTAGACTATCTCGCAGGAGGCAATGGTTCATGTGGCACTAATGAGGGCCGTTACGTTGGAGATTACACCAACTATAAGAATGAAACCATCACTTTTGACATGAAGATCAACAAAGTATATTGGACTTCAGAATAATTCACAACCTATTACGCTTATGAAACAGAGTTGTCCCAAATGCAAGACACTGATAGAGATCAACGAGAAGGAATACTATCCGGGCAGCACGGTGGTGAAGCCTTGTCCACTGTGCGACGGGAAAGTGACATTCAACATACCTGACAAAAAAGCAACAGACGAAGAAGCCATCACAAAACTCAACGAAGAGGTGGAGGCATTGAAAAAGCAACTCAATGACATACAAAGCAACAACGAGAAGAACAAAGCCGCGATGGCAGCGAAACTGAAGGCTGCCGAAGACCGCGCTGCACATGCTGAAAGCCTTGCAAAACAGCCCACCTCTGCCAACACCGGCCTACCCCCGCAACGTCCTGCCAGCCCGAAGAACGGCAAGGCAAAAAAAAACAGTACAGGGGCTTGGATATGGGGAGCAGTTGCCATTATGGCCTTTGCACTTCTTGTGTTGCTGATCAGCATCAGAGGATGTTCGCATCATGACGAAGTGATAGATGATAAATCAAAAACGGCGACAACTACCATTGATTCAACCCCCGCAAACACAGGAACCGACAATAATTCCATGCGTAGTCAAGGCCGAGATACTATACGACAATTTCCCGATGAAGAAATAATCAAGGATGTCATCGGCACATATCTCAACGCCAAGGCAAACAACGATTTCAACAGCCTTTACGGAGCATATGCTCCCATGGTGGAAAAATTTCACGACGCGTCATATCTGACACGCAGTGAGGTTCTCGCCAAAGAGCAACGATACGACAGTATATTCCAAGTATACGGCAAAAATAGCGAGGTGAAGTGGGAAACCTTCCGCATTGAGTGGGCAAGCAGCAACCGCGTAGCCGTTATAGTGGTAGAAAAATTCGACATCGACCGCGTAGACAAAAACAAACTTCGCCACTTCGTGCTGGAGAAGCACATCACCCTCAATGATGACTACCAAATAGTCAGCGTATGGGATAACCAACTGAGTGCAAAAAAATAAACAAACATCTTTATCTCACAGAAACAATCAGGCACAAGTATAGTATGAAACAGAGCTGCCCTTACTGCAAGACAATTATAGAAATCAACGAGAAGGAATACCCTTCTGGAAGCACGGTGGTGAAGCGATGCACACTGTGCGGTGGAAATGTCACCTTTACCATTCCCAAGAACGAGACGGTAGACAAGGCTGAATACGACAAACTGCTGGAGGAGATAGAGATTCTTCATCAGAGGATAGAAGAGTCGGAATTGAATAATGAGAATGACGTCCCCACCACAATAGTGCCACCATCAGATTACAGGGAAAATGAAATCGACGAGCAGGCGATAAGAGAGGAAATAACAAAAGAGTTAAGTGATAAATTTAACAGAGAACGATTCTTTATCACTCAAAAAATAAAAAAGGAGAACAAAACCAAGACTACGGCACTTGCCAGTGTGTCTGCCATCTTAGGCATTGCCGTGATTGCTCTTATCATTGGACTGTTTGCAACGAACCATAAACTGAAAGAGGCGAAAAGCAATTGGTATTATTACAGAGACTTAGCTGAAACTGCGCAATCATCAAACATAGAAGCCAACGACAGGATTCAAGAACTTTCGACTGAAAACCAGCAACTAACAGACTTTAAAAACAGTGTAACAAATACTTATCCAATAATAATTACAGACATCAAAATTGGAAATGCCTATAGCGGAGGAATAATTGAAACAGACTATGGTGAAGACCTTTACGATTACAGAACGATGTATCTTATGCCCAAAATATACTATAACGGGTTAACTTCAGGTTCCCACCAACTGAAAGTAAAATGGTACAAACCCTCTGGAGAGCTGAGCAGAGGTAGCAGCTCCCCATATGGGTACTCGCAAGAATCTTACTATACACTGGAAGAAGGAGAACACGAATTAGTCTTACAGGGTTGGGGGGCTCCCAATCGAGGCCATTGGACATACGGGACCTACCGGATAGAAATATGGTATAATGATGTATGCCTCAGGGCAGAGAGTTTCTATATTCATTGAGATTTTCCACACTATGGAGAGCGCGTGCCTCCGGCACGCTATCTGAGATGTGAGACAGAAACCCCACACAGTTGTGTGGGGTTATAGAGGGCGCGTGCCTCCGGCACGCTTTGAGCAAATACTCGCGGCAGAATTTCTCCAAATACTTGCAGGCAGAATTACTTCAAATACTCGCGTACAGAATTTCTCCTATATTTGCAGACAGATGTACTTCAAATGCTTGCAGGCAGAAGTAATTTAAGTGCTCGAGAACAGAAGTACTTCAAGTACTCGCAGGCAGAACTACTTCAAATTCTTCAGTATTTCGAGGGTGAGGTTCCAGAACATCTGGACGGTCTTGATCTCGATGCGTTCGTCGGGAGAGTGAACGCCGCGGAGGGTGGGACCATAGGATATCATGTCCATCCGGGGGTATTTCTCGCCGATGAGGCCGCACTCGAGACCGGCATGGATGGCACGGACGATGGGCTCGTGGCCAAACATGGACTTGTAGGTCTCGACACCCACCTTCAGCACCTTGCTGTCGGGATTGGGCGTCCAGCCAGGATAGCCGTCGCCATGTGTAACGTGGGCGCCTATCATGCGGAAGGTAGCCTCAATCTTGTGGGCAGCGGCAAACTTGGCGCTCTCCACGCTGCTACGCTGTGAGGTGGCGATATGTATCTGCTTGTCGTCCATCTTGACAGAGGCGAGGTTGGTAGAGGTCTCCACAAAGTTGGGCACCTCGCGGCTCATGGCAAGCACGCCGTGGGCACAGGCGAAGAGAACGTTGAGGAGCTTGTATTGGGTGTCGCGATCGATAAGCAGCTGGGGCATCTCGATGGATTTGAGGTCGATGCAGAGACCCGGCTCGGTGGTGCGGAACTCAAACTTCAGCACCTCTGTGAAGCGTGCCACGAGAGCCTTGAAGGGCTCGTCGAACTCCTTGGCCACCACCACGTCGGCCCATGCCTCGCGGGCTATGGCGTTGCGGAGGTTGCCGCCGTCGATGCGCGCCAGGCCCATCTTGCACTCCTCGGTGGCGTTCCAAAGGATGCGGTTGAGGAGTTTGATGGCGCAAGCGCGGCCACGGTTGATGTCGTCGCCACTGTGACCTCCGACGAGGCCGCTGACGCTGACACGATAGGCCACTTCGCCAGCCGGACAATAACGTGTGGAGTAATCGATGGCCACGGTGGTGTCGATGCCGCCGGCACAGCCGATGCAGAACTCGCCCTCATCCTCGTCGTCGAAATTGAGGAGGATGCTGCTCTTGAGCCATTCTGTGGAGAGGCCGTCGGCGCCGGTGAGGCCAGTCTCCTCGTCGACGGTGAAGAGCGCCTCGAGGGGCCCGTGGAGGATGCTCTTGTCGTCGAGAATGGCGAGAATGGCGGCGACGCCTATGCCGTCGTCAGCGCCGAGGGTGGTGCCGTCGGCGGTGAGCCATTCGCCGTCAAGGACGGGCTGTATTGCGTCGGTCAAAAAGTTGAAATCCTTGTCGTTATTTTTTTCGCAGACCATATCCATGTGGGCCTGGAGGCAGACGTCCGGGGCGTTCTCGTAGCCGGGAGCCGCGGGCTTGCGGATGAGCACGTTGCCCAATTCGTCGTGGAGGGTCTCATAGCCATGGTCGAGACCGAATTTTTGTAGATAGGCCGATATCTTCTCCTCGTGTTTCGAGGGGCGCGGAATCTGCATGATTTCGCCGAAATAGCGCCATACGCTGGCAGGTTGTAGGTTCTGTAACATAACGATGGAATGTTTAATGATATTTAGTAACGCCAAAAACGGAAAAATGTTGTCGAAGAAAGCAAAAAAGATTTCTCCAATAGCCAAAAAAGGAGTATCTTTGCAGAAAAGAATCGGGAGGGGAAAGGGTCTAAAACCCTAATTGACAGAAACAAACATTTTAGAGGCCTCATCCCTGCGACCCGAAAAAAAAGAAAAACGACATGATAGGACTATTAGGAAGCGGCACCTGGGCTACCGCAATCGTAAAAATACTGCTGGAAAAAAACGACCGCACCATCAACTGGTGGGTTCGCGAAGAAGAGATAGTGGAGACCCTGCGCAACGAGCATTACAATCCGTTATACATCAGCGAAATAGAAATCCAGACTGAGCGCACCAACATCAGTTCGACGCTGCTGGACACCGTGGAAGCCAGCGACGACATCTACTTGGTCATCCCTTCGGCATTCATCGACCGAACCCTCAAGCAGTTGCCTGACGGCGCACTACAAGGCAAGCGCATTATCTCGGCAGTGAAAGGCCTGGTGCCCGAGACCAACCAAATCGTCACCGATTACCTTCACAGCCAGTACAATGTCCCTTACGAGAACCTGTGCATCATCAGCGGCCCCTCGCACGCCGAAGAGACCGCCAAACAGCGGCAGACCTACCTGACAGTGGCATCGCCCAACGAGGCATTCGCCGAAGAAGTACGTAACCACTTGAAATGCAAGTTCATCAGCACCGTCTACTCCGACTCGATGGCCAGCATCCAATACGCCACCGTGCTGAAGAACGTCTATTCCGTGGCCACAGGTATATGCGTGGGATTGGGCTACGGCGACAACATCATCGCCGTACTGATTTCCAATGCGTTGCAGGAGATGACAATGTTCGTGAAGACGCTCACCGGCGTTGCCAGCGACGAGGTTCAGAAGTTCGCCTACCTGGGCGACCTGCTGGTGACATGCTATTCGCAATTCAGCCGCAACCGCAGCTTCGGCATGATGGTGGGCCACGGCTACAGCGTGAAGAGCATCCAGCTGGAGACCAACATGGTGGCCGAAGGCTACTATGCCGTGAAAGGCGTGGAGAAAATCCGCAAGGAATCGGGGCTGAAAATGCCTATAATAGAGGCCGTGTATTCGATACTCTACAACCGAAAAAGCCCCGAAAGGGCCATGAAAGCGGTCATCGAAGGGCTGCACTAAAAACTGAATGACAACGAATTAACAAAGCGATGTTATTTTTTATAAAAAAATATTGCGCTTGTTGTATAAAATATTAGTATTTTTGCAAAACATTATTAACCCAAAAAACTGAAATAAAAATGGCTTACAAAATCACTGACACTTGCGTTGCTTGTGGCACCTGCGCTGGCGAATGCCCCGTTGGAGCTATCTCGGAAGGCGACATCTACAAAATCGATGCTGATGCTTGCGTTAGCTGCGGTACCTGCGCAGACGCTTGCCCCACCGGCGCTATTGTAGAGGGCTAATCAGCCTGATGATTTGTGAAACGGAGAGGATGCGTCGGTAGCGGTGCATCCTCTTTTGATATGACAAGTCAACGCAACAAGAAAAAACACGTAAACGATGCTACAAATACAATATATCAAAGAGAATCGCGACGAAGTTATTCGCCGACTGAAAATCAAGCATGTAGCCGATGTTGAGGCACGCATCGACGAAATCATTGCCCTCGACGAGCAACGCCGCCAGCTGCAGGTGCAGAGCGACAGCGTGAAAGCCGAGCAGAACGCCATAGCCAAAGAGATCGGCCTGCTCTTCAAACAGGGCAAACGCGACGAGGCCGACGCCAAGAAAGCGCTGACCAGCGAGTTGAAAAACCAGGAGAAAGCCCTCGGCGAGGAGATGACCCGCGTGGAGCAGGAACTGAACACGAAACTCATTGCGCTGCCCAATGCGCCGCACATCACGGTGCCCGAAGGTCGCACCTCCGACGACAACGTGGAGGAAGGCCGCTTCGGCACCATGCCCGACCTGGGCGACAATGCGTTGCCGCACTGGGAGCTGTGCGCCAAATACGACCTGGTGGACTTCGAGCTGGGCAACAAGATCACAGGAGCTGGATTCCCGGTCTACAAAGGCAAAGGCGCCCGTCTGCAACGTGCCCTCATCAACTTCTTCCTGAACAGCGCCGCCGATGCTGGTTACCAGGAGATACAGCCGCCGCTGATGGTCAACGAGGCGTCGGGACTGGGCACCGGCCAGCTGCCCGACAAAGAAGGACAGATGTATGCCATCCCGCTGGACGGCTTCTACATGATACCCACCGCCGAGGTGCCTATCACCAACATCTACCGCAACGTGATAGTCAACGCCGACCAGTTCCCCATACGTCATGTGGGCTACTCGGAGTGCTTCCGCCGCGAGGCCGGCAGCTACGGCAAGGATGTGCGCGGACTGAACCGTCTGCACGAATTCAGCAAGGTGGAAATCGTTGTCATCGAGCACCCCGACCGCTCCTACGAGCGCCTGGAAGACATGAAACGCCATGTGGGCGGCCTGCTGGACCAGCTGGGCCTCCCCTATCGCATACTGAAACTTTGCGGCGGCGACATCAGCTTCACGTCGGCCATGACCTTCGACTTCGAGGTGTGGAGCGGTGCACAGAAGAAATGGCTGGAAGTCAGCTCGGTGTCGAACTTCGAAGCCTTCCAGGCCAACCGCATGAAACTGCGCTTCAAAGACGAGAACGGCAAGATGCGCCTGGCGCACACACTGAACGGCAGCGCATTGGCATTGCCGCGCATTGTGGCAGCCCTGCTGGAGAACAACCAGTGCGACGAAGGAATCCGCATGCCCGAATGCCTGCAGCCGTTCCTGGGCTTCGACATGATAAAATAACATTTGCCAGACGGCACAATAAATTGTCGGAAAGCACGTTAAGAGAAAACTAGAAAATAATCAGAAACATAAAAACAAACGAATCATGAGCATTATCAAACCTTTCAAGGGGTTCCGTCCCCCCGTGGACATTGTCGAGAAGCTGGCTTCGCGCCCTTACGACGTCCTGAACAGTGAAGAGGCCCGCAAAGAGTGCGAGGGCAATCCTTACAGCCTGCTACACGTGACGAAAGCCGAAATCGACCTGCCGGCAGGTACCGACGAGCACTCGCCCGAGGTGTATCTCCAAGTGGTGAAGAACTACAACAAGTTCAAAGACCTCGGCTGGCTGGTGAAGGATGAGGAGGAGAAACTCTACATCTATGCCCAGAGCATGAACCCCACGGCAGCCGACGCCAAATGGCAGTACGGTCTCGTGGCCTGCGCCTACAGCGAGGACTATGTGAACAAAATCATCAAGAAACACGAGCTGACCCGCAAGGACAAGGAAGAGGACCGCATGAAACACGTGCGCATCACCAACGCCAACGTGGAGCCCGTCTTCTTCGCCTATCCCGCCATCGCCCGCATCGACGAGATCGTGGCCGGCATCACCGCAAAGAAGCCCATCTACGACTTCATCGCCAAGGAAGACGGCTTCGGCCACCGCTTCTGGGTCATCGACGACAAGAAGACCATCGCCGAGCTTGTCGACATCTTCGACAAGCAGGTTCCCGCCATGTACATCGCCGACGGCCACCACCGCAGCGCCGCCGCCGCCCTCGTGGGACAGGAGAAGAAGGAGCAGAACCCCCACCACACCGGCAAAGAGGAGTACAACTACTTCATGACCGTCATCTTCCCCGACAACCAGCTGAACGTCATCGACTACAACCGCGTGGTCAAGGACCTCAACGGCCTCAACAAGGAGCAGTTCCTCAAAGCCGTTGGCGAGAGCTACGAGCTCACCGACATGGGCATCGACATCTACAAGCCTGCCAAGCTGCATG